>DASXNP010000405.1:0-7426 GCA_036494985.1 Binataceae bacterium (SeqCode) | reverse complement strand
GGTCGGAGCGCTCGGCAATCAGGTGCAGGCGCGATGCGATCTCGAAATCGCCAAGCTCGCTTTGAAGCATTCAGAAGGCGCCCTGCTGCGCGCTTTCAACGTCAATTTCCAAGCCCAGGATCCTCACGCCGTGACCCCCTGGTATGCGCGTTTCTAGTGCAAGGAGGCGGCGGGTTCGAGCTTGGGGTCTAGCGAGCGCTAACTGGGTGTTTACTGCCGATGAAACGGTGCATCTGATGGGCACTGCTCTTTGACGCGGCGCAAACCGACAGCGGTGGCGCGCGATCCTCAGCGCACGCGAGATCGCATTCTCGCTGCCGCGCTGGTCGAGTTCTCCGCCAAGGGCTTTGCCGGCGCGCGCATCAATCTGATCTCACGCCGGGCGCGGGTCAACAAGCGGATGCTCTACCACTATTTCGGAGCCAAAGAGGTTCTCTACCGTGAGGTCCTGATGCGTAAGCTGGCCGAACGCGCCAACCATGTGGAATCCACACCCGATGATCCGGCCGGCGCCATCTTGCACTGGTACGACCTCGGCTCCCGCGACCTCGACTGGGTTCGAATGCTTCAATGGGAGGCGCTGGGCAGCGGAAATTCAAAGGTGATGGCCGAATCCGTCCGGCGCGCACTGTACGAAAAAGGCACCGGCCGCCTCAAGCGACTTCAAGCTGAGGGGCGCATCTGTCCCGAGGTCGACCCCAAGCAGCTCTTCATCTCAATTCTCGCGCTTACAATGTTTCCTCTCGCATTCCCCCAGATGGCCCGGATGACCAGCGGGCTTCCCGCCACCGATCCGGTCTTCCGTAAAAAACGCATCGAGTTTCTACGCTGGTTCGCGAGCAGACTCACTCCTCCCGGCGCAGGAAATCGTTGCATCGCCGCGAACCCGCGAAACCGCTTAAAAGGCAGTGTGACATATGAAGCAACGTAAACTCGGAACTCAGGGGCTGGTGGTCTCCGAGCTTGGCCTCGGCTGTATGGGCATGTCGGACTTTTATGGTCCGCGCGACGACGGCGAATCGGTGGCGACCCTGGAACGATCGCTTGAACTGGGCGTGACCTTACTTGACACCTCCGATGCGTACGGACCTCATCGCAACGAGGAGTTGGTGGGCCGCGTGATTCACGGCCGCCGCGACAAGTTTGTCATCGCGACCAAGTTCGGGATCGTCCGCAGTCCGTCGGATCCAACGCGGCGCGAGATCAACGGTCGCCCCGAGTACATCCGGGGCGCTTGCGAAGCAAGCCTCAAGCGCCTCGGTATTGACACAATCGATCTCTACTATCAGCACCGCGTGGACCCGAAGACTCCTATCGAGGACACCGTCGGCGAAATGGCCAAGCTCGTCAAGCAAGGCAAGGTCCGCTACCTCGGGCTCTCCGAAGCGGGTGACGCGACCATCCGCCGCGCCCACAAAGTCCACCCGATCTCTGCTCTGCAAAGCGAGTACTCGCTGTGGAGCCGCGACTTGGAGGACGGCATCCTCGCGACCTGCCGAGAGCTCGGAATTAGCCTGGTCGCCTACAGCCCGCTCGGGCGCGGCTTTCTAACCGGTCAGATCAAGAAATTCGACGACCTCGCGCCCGACGACTTCCGCCGTTTATCACCCCGTTTTCAAGGAGTGAACTTCGACAAGAATCTCCAACTGCTCGCGCGCATCGGCGAAATCGCCGCGGAAAAGAATTGCACTCCAGGTCAGCTGGCGCTTGCCTGGGTGCTCGCCCGTGGCAACGACATCGTCCCGATTCCCGGCACCAAGCGGCGCAAATATCTCGACGAGAACGTCCTCGCGTGCGAGGTGAAGCTGAGCCCGGCCGACCTAAAGCGCATCGATCAAGTCGCGCCAAACGGCGCGGCGGCCGGACCGCGCTACCCTGAAGCGCTGATGTCGTCACTTAACCTCTAGCCGTCTTAGAGCTTAAGATCGAAACGTTGTCCGACAGCCGCCAATGAACCGCCGCACGATCATCATCGGGTTGGCCGCTCTTGCCGCTCTCGGGGGAGTCGTCGGGGTCGAACTGCTTAATCGTGACGCGGTCGACGGCAAGCTTGTGGTCTCGGGCAACATCGAAGCCCACCAGAGTCTGGTTAGCTTCAAGGTCGCCGGCCGCATAGTCGAGCTCTCGGTTGAGGAGGGCCAATGGGAAGAAGAAGGTGGCCTTCTGGCCAGGCTTGAAGACGACGATTACAAGCAGCAGGTCGCGGTCGATGAGGCCGAGCTGAAGGTGCAGGAAGCCCAACTCGCGCTCGCCATGGCCGGTTCGCGCCGTCAGGAGATCGATCAAGCCAAGCAGCGGGTCGCCGATGCGGAGGCTGACCTCAAGCAGAAGCAGCTTGACTACGATCGCGCCGAGTCGTTGTACGAGGCCGGGGCCGGTTCGAAAGAGACCCGCGACCGCGCTGACACCGCGCTCAAACAGGCTCAGGCCACCCTTGCGCGATTGCAGCAGATGCTGAACGAGACCGTCGAGGGCACCCGCAAAGAAGACATCGCAATCGCGCGAGCAAATCTCGAGCGTGCCAAGGAGCAACTCGAGATGGGACGGGTCGCTCTTAGCCACACCATTTTGCGCGCGCCGAAAGCTGGCGTCATCACGGTGCGTCAAGCCGAACTGGGCGAAGTCGTGGTACCCGGAACGCCGGTCGTAACCCTGGCCGATCTCAACAATGTATGGTTGCGCGGCTACATCAGCGAAACCGACCTCGGCCGCATCCGGTGGGGCACCCCCGCCATCATCACCACAGACACCTATCCCGGCAAGCAATATCACGGTCGTGTCTCGTTCATCTCGTCGGAGGCCGAATTTACGCCCAAGAGCGTCGAGACTCACAAGGAACGCGTCACTCTGGTCTACCGCATCAAAATTGAAGTCGAGAATCCCAATCACGAGCTCAAGCCCGGCATGCCCGCCGACGCTGTGATCGGTACGCAAGCCGTCCCCGCGACGGTGGCCAACTCTGGTGAATGAGCGCACCGCAATAGAGGTTGCAGGCCTCACTCGCCGCTTCCCGGGCGTCGATGCCGTCAACGGCCTAAGCTTCGAGGTTCGCCGCGGGGAGATCTTCGGGCTGGTCGGTCCCGATGGTGCGGGCAAGACCACTACGATGCGCATGCTCGCTGGTGTCCTGACTCCTGATGAAGGTCAGGCGCACGTGGCCGGTTTCGACGTAGCCGCAAGCCCCGAAGAGCTCAAGCACCATATCAGCTACATGCCGCAGCGCTTCGGCCTCTATGAAGACCTCACCATGGACGAGAACATCCGCTTCTATGCCGACCTCTTCGGGGTTGGCCGGGCCGACCGCGAAGACCAAGCCGCACGCCTGCTGGCCGCCTCCGGCATGACCGAATTCCGCTCGCGGTTGGCCGGCAAGCTTTCCGGTGGAATGAAGCAAAAGCTCGGACTGGTTTGCGCACTCATCCACAAGCCGCGGGTCATTCTGCTCGACGAGCCTACCAACGGCGTGGATCCGGTCTCGCGCCGCGAGTTCTGGCGCATCCTCTATTCCCTACTGAGCGAGGGCATCACGATTCTCACCACGACTGCCTATCTCGACGAAGCCGAGCGATGTAACCGGGTCGGAATTCTCCATCAGGGTCGGCTGCTCTTCTGTGACACGCCTGCGCAACTAAAGGCCCATCTGGCGGGGACGGTGGTCAACGTCACCTCGATCGAGGCGCGGCGTGTCTATCGTAGCCTGGTACACGCCGATGGGGTTGCAAGCGCCGTGCTGGTCGGCGACGGCGTTCATCTCGTAGTAGACGGTGCCGCTCGGCGCATTGCCGAATTAAAATCCAAACTGAGCACGGACGGCGTTCCGTTCGATGACGTCCGCCAGATCACACCGACTATCGAAGACCTCTTCGTCGCGGCCGTCGAAGGTCGCGCCAACTAGACGTCGCGTATGGTAAGGCCTCGCCTATCGAGTTCCCTCCCGGTAAGCTTCCAACCCGCGTTGAGGTGATGGGCTTTGGCGTCCGTGAACCATTCGCCGCAAGATCACTTGGGTCAAGAATATTCGGTGATCGTCGAAAATCTCGTCAAGCGCTTCGGCGCCTTTGTGGCCGTTGATCGCGTCTGCTTTGCAACCCGCACGGGCGAGATCTTTGGCCTGCTCGGTCCCAACGGTTCGGGCAAATCCACCACCATCCGGATGCTGTGCGGGCTGCTACGCCCCACCTCTGGGCGCGCGATGGTCTCGGGCATCGATGCCTCGCACGATGCCGAAGCGGTTCGTCAGCGCATTGGCTACATGTCGCAGAGGTTCTCGCTCTATGGCGACCTCACGGTCATCGAGAATCTGCGCTTCTTCGGCGGCATGTATCGGGTACCCGCCGATCTGCTGTCCGCGCGCGTCGCCTGGGCGATCGAAATGGCGAGCCTCGAGGGCCGCGAAGATGCGCGCACCGACACGCTCTCGGGCGGATGGAAGCAGCGCCTGGCGCTCGGATGCGCAGTGCTGCACAAGCCCCCGATCTTATTCCTCGACGAGCCAACCTCAGGCGTCGATCCGATTTCGCGTCGTCGGTTCTGGGAGCTGATCTATCAAATGAGCGCGGAGGGCGTGACCGTCTTCGTCACCACCCACTACATGGACGAAGCCGAATACTGTAACCGCCTCGCGTTGATGTATCGGGGCAAATTGGTCGCGAGCGGATCGCCGAGCGAACTCAAGCACAACTCCGTACGCGGCGACCTGCTGCTGCTCGAATGCAGTCCGCTCGGCCGCGCCGTCGAGGTGCTGGAGTCCGCGCCGGGGGTTCGCGAGTCGGCGGTGTTCGGCAACGCGCTTCATCTGGTGGTACCCGATTGCGCCGCATCGCTTGCCCATCTGCCGCGCTGGCTCTTGGAGCGCGGCATCACCGTCACTACGCTCGAATCGATCCGGCCGAGCCTTGAAGACGCCTTCGTCGCCCTTACCACCGGATACGACGAGCGGGTGGCCGAAGCACAGGCGGCTGCCCGATGAGGTGGCACCGGCTCGCCGCGATCGCGCGCAAGGAGTCGATTCAGGTCCGCCGTGACATCCGTTCGCTGATGATCGTCTTCCTGATGCCGGTCATGCTGATGGCGCAACTCGGCTACGGCATCAACCTCGATCAAAAGCACGTGACGCTGTGCGTCTTCGACCGCGAGGGGAGCCAGCGGAGCCAGGACCTTCTTAAGCGCTTTCAGAACACCGAGTACTTCAAACTCAAGCGCAACTACGGCTCTTATTCCGATCTCATCGGCGCGATCGATCGCGGCTCCTGCCGACTCGGCCTCGTAATCCCTAACGATTTCTCCGAGCACCTGCGCGCAGGCGGCAGCGTAGCTGTTCAAGGCATCGTGGACGGCACCGACGACAACAGCGCCAACGTCATCTTCTCGTACGGCCAGTTGATCATTCAGAAGTTTTCCTCCGAGGTTCAGCTGGATTGGATTCGTCAGCGCGGTGGTAACACCAGCAACCCGCCAGTCTCGGTCGACGCGCGCACCTGGTTCAACGAAGACCTCGAGAGCCGCAACTTCATCGTCCCCGGCGTGATCGCGATCGTGATGGCCGTCATCGGTACGCTGCTAACCTCGCTTACCATCGCCCGCGAATGGGAGCGCGGCACGATGGAGCAGCTCATCTCCACCCCGGTCACACCGCTTGAACTGCTGCTCGGCAAGCTCGCTCCCTATTTCGCCATCGGGCTATTGGATACCGCCTTTTGCGCCGGAATCTGCGTATGGTGGTTCGGCGTTCCTTTCCGCGGCACGCTATTTGCCTTGTTTCTCGCCTCGGCGCTGTTTCTCAGCGGCGTGCTCGCGACCGGCTTTTGGATTTCCGCACTAACCAAAAATCAGCTGGCTGCCAGCCAGTTTTCGCTCCTTGCCACTTTCCTGCCGGCCTTCCTGCTCTCTGGCTTCGCCTTTCCAGTCGACCAGATGCCGGTTGCGATTCAGTCTTTCACCTATCTGATCTCCGCGCGCTACTATGTCGCTATTCTCAAAAGCGTCTTTCTCAAAGGCACCGGGCCGATAACCCTGCGTGCGCCGATGCTCGGGCTGGCGCTTTTTGCAACCATCGTCGGGACGCTCGCCCTGCGCGCGCTCCGCAAGAATCTCGACTGAGGAACCACGCCGCGCGATGTTTCAACGCCTGCGCCAGATGCTTGTCAAAGAATTCATCCAGGTCTTTCGCGATCCACGCCAGCGCTTCGGATTGATCGCGCCGCCCATCATCCAGATGATCATATTCGGTTACGCTGCCACGTTCGAAGTTCGTCACGTCGCCACCGCGATTGTCGATCTCGACCACAGTCAGGAGAGCCGCGATTTGATCGCCCGCTTCACCTCCAACGGTCACTTCGACGTACGCGCCCATCCCCAAAACAACCGCCAGATCGCAGAGCTCATCGACGACGGCAAAGTGATCCTCGCGATTCAGATCCATCCCGGCTTCGCCGAGAACCTGCGCAAGGGCCAGACCGCGCCGGTTCAGGTGATCCTCGACGGCACCAATTCCAATACCGCATTGGTGGCGCTCGGCTATATAAATCAGATCGCCGCCGACTACGCGGTCGCCTACCAAACCGACATGCTCAACCGCACTCAACCCTCGCTGGCGACGCTCATCCCGACCGTCTCGTTCGAACGCCGTCCCTGGTACAATGCCAACCTCGATTCGATGTGGTTCTTCGTGCCCGGCACCATCGGCACGATCACGCTCACCCTCATAGTCACGCTCACCGCGTTCTCGGTCGTGCGCGAGCGCGAGATTGGCACGCTCGAGCAAATCATGGTCACGCCGATCAGCCGCGCCGAATTCATACTCGGCAAGACCATACCGTTTTTTTGCATAGGCTTCGGCCAGGTCACGCTCATTTCGCTACTCGGCACGCTCTGGTTCCGCGTTCCGTTTCGCGGCGAGCTGTGGCTGATGGCGCTGGGTTCGGCGTTGTTCATCATCTCAATGCTGGGGGTGGGTCTCTTCATCTCCACCGTCTCCAGCACTCAGCAACAAGCCATGGTGGCCGCATTCTTCTTCGTGACGCCAGCGATCACCCTCTCCGGCTTCAGCTTCCCCATCAGCAGCATGCCCGAGCTCTTCCAGTGGCTTACCTACATCAATCCACTGCGCTACTTCCTGGAAATTTTGCGCGGCATCTACTTGAAGGGAAACGGCATAGCTCTATTGTGGCCCGATCTCGCGGCGCTGTTGCTCATCGGCGTCGTCCTGCTTAGCGTCGATGTGCAGCGCTTTCACAAATCTCTGGAGTAGGTCGTTCGAAAGCCGAGGGTTTAGGCTGTGAGCCGCTGTTGCCTCAATCTCAGGGTGGTCAGCGTAGCCCTTTCCGATCGTCACCATGATCCGGCGCCCAATGGTTTCTTGCCCGCCGAGCAAGCGCGTTTCCCTCCCCGACGCGCAGAGCCTTTTCGGGTCTTTTGCTCCTTGCGC
>DASXNP010000404.1:0-9037 GCA_036494985.1 Binataceae bacterium (SeqCode) | reverse complement strand
CGGAGGCGATCTATCTCCCGCCCTGCGACCCGACCAAGATTCTGTGCATTCACCTAAACTACAATTCACGGCGGCTCGAATTCAAAGCGCCCGACATCGTCACCCCGACCTATTTCCAAAAGCCAACCACCGCGCTTAACTCCCACCGCGGTTCGCTCGCCCGCCCGGTCGGAACCAAGTATCTCAATTACGAGGGCGAGGTTGCAGTGATCATCGGCAAACCGATGCGCAACGTCGGCCGCGAGGAGGCTTGGGATTACATAGCCGGATTCGCACCTGCCAACGACGTGGGATGCCAAGACTTTCGCGACACCGACGCCGGCTCAATGCTCCGCGTCAAAGGTCAGGACGGCTTCTGTCCGCTCGGTCCCGGAATAGTCAGTGGGGTGGACGTCCGCAAATCAACTCTCCGTACCTATATCAATGGCAAGATCGTCCAAGATGGCGCGGTTACTGAGATGCTATTCCCAATCGACTATATTTTGGCTGACCTGTGCAGATTCATCACCCTGCTTCCGGGCGACATCATACTGTCGGGAACGCCCAAGAACTCGCGCCCCATGAACATCGGCGACTTGGTCGAGGTCGAAGTGACCGGACTAGGCCGCCTTGCCAACCGCGTGGTTGAAGCCCCCGCCCCGGCCAACCGCATCGGTCATCAGCCCACCGATACCGATTCAGTCCGGCGCGTCGCGCTCGGCTCGGATTCGAGGATCGAAAATCGATGAACGGTGCCGAGAGTCTGATTGGGACCGCGGTTGCCGCTGGCATAAACGTGTGCTTCGCGAACCCCGGCACGACCGAAATGCCGCTGGTCGCCGCGCTCGACTCGGTTTCCGGGATGCGCGCCGTGCTTGCGCTGTTCGAGGGCGTGTGCACCGGCGCGGCCGATGGATACGCGCGGATGTCGGGTAAACCCGCGCTGACGCTGCTTCATCTCGGCCCCGGTCTGGCCAATGGTCTCGCCAACCTACACAACGCGCGCCGCGCCAACTCGCCGGTGGTCAATGTGGTCGGCGATCAGGCAACCTGGCATCTAGCGGCGGATGCACCGCTTACGAGCGACATCGTTTCGCTTGCTTCGCCAATGTCCGGATGGGTCCGCTTAAGCAAATCCGCGGCGGCGCTGGCCTCGGACACCGCCGATGCGATCGCCGCATCGCTCGCCCCTCCCGGACGCGTCGCGACATTGATCGTGCCGTCCGACTGTCAATGGGATCCCGCAGCCGCCGCCGCGACGCCGCGCCCGATTGCGTCTCGGCGACCCGCGGCGGGCGGCGCGATCGATCGCATTGCCGAGCTCCTCCGATCGGGCGCTCCGACCACAGTTCTACTCGGCGCTCACGCGCTTAGTCGTCACGGTCTCGAGACCGCCGCACGGATCTCAGCAGTCTGCGGATGCAAACTCATGACTGAAACCTTCGCTGCGCGAATCGAACGCGGCATCGGAATTCCGTCACCGGTGCGCTTGCCGTATTTTCCGGAGCAGGCGCTCGAAGCCCTGACCGGAAACCAGCGCCTCATTCTAGCGGGGGCGAAATCGCCCGTCGCCTTCTTCGGCTACCCGGGGTTGCCCAGCAGCCTTGTCCCCGACGGGTGCGCGGTCGAGGTTCTGGCGAAAGTCGAAGAGGATGTGCTCGCTGCGCTCGAATCCTTGGCGGAAGCGGTGGGCGCTCCCAAATCCGTTCCCGTCCCGGCGCCTAAGTCGCCGTCGATCCCCAGCGGTGCGCTGACCCCGGTCACTCTCGGCGCGGCGGTTGCTGCCCTCCAGCCCGACAACGCGATCGTCGTCGACGAGAGCGCCACTTCGGGCGGTCCCTACGGCGCGATGGCTGCATCCGCAAAGCCCCACACTTGTATCGCGCTGACCGGCGGCGCGATCGGCCAGGGTCTGCCTTCCGCGACCGGCGCTGCGGTGGCCAGTCCGGATCGTCGCGTCATTGCGTTGCAAGCCGACGGCAGTTCAATGTACACGATTCAGTCGCTTTGGACTCAAGCCCGCGAGGGTTTGAACGTTACTACGGTGCTCTGCTCGAACCGCGCTTATCGCATTTTGCAGATGGAGGCGGCGCGGGCGGGCAACGCGGAGCCCGGCCACAACGCTCGATCGCTCACCGAACTCGCGCCGCCCGAGATCGGATTCGCCCAACTCGCCCGGGGGTTGGGAGTACCGGGGGTTCGCGTGGAAACCGCCGACGAGCTCGTCAAGGAACTTGCCCGCGCCTTCAAGACCGCCGGGCCGAATCTGATCGAAGTAATGCTCTGAAGATCAAATGCGTATTGCTTGGTTAAGAAATAGGTAGTCAATTTGGATAGTCACTCATTCGCAAACCCGCGCCGGAGGCAACTATGGTTCAGGTAACAGAACTAGGCTACATGGGAATCGGGGTCAAAAACCTTGACCAATGGAAGGACTTCGCCGCCCGGATTGTCGGTATGGAAGTGGTTGACGACGGTGAACCCAAGTGCTGCCACCTGCGAATGGACTACTGGCATCATCGACTGATCCTTCATGCTGACGGCAGCGACGATCTTGCTTACCTCGGCCTGCGGGTCGCAGGCAGCGAAGAGTTCCAACAAATGCAGCGTCAGCTCTCGGACGCCGGGATTAAGTTCCGCACCGGCTCGGAGGACGAAGCCACCGAACGCCACGTGCTCGAGGTTCTCAAGCTCGACGACCCGGACGGCAACCCGATCGAAATCTTTCACGGCCCGGAAGTCGAATTTCGCAAACCGTTCCATCCGGGCCGCGCGATGCACGGCCGCTTTAAGACGGGCAGCGGCGGAATTGGCCACTGCATCGTCCGCGAAAAGGACCTGAACGCGGCCTACCGCTTCTACGCCCTTCTCGGGATGCGCGGCGGCGTCGAATACAAGTTCCGCGCAGGCAACCGGACCGTCGCCCCAATGTTCATGCACTGTAACGATCGCGATCACACCATCGCCTTCGGAATCGCCGGACCAGGACGCCGCATCAATCATCTCATGATCGAGGTCGACAATCTCGATGACGTCGGGTTGACTTACGACCTGGTCCGTAGGCACAAGATCCCGATCGCCATTCAACCCGGCAAGCACTCCAACGATCACATGTATTCATTCTATTTCCGTAACCCCTCCGGCTGGATGTGGGAGTATGGATGGGGCGCGCGGTCTGCGACGCATCAGTCCGAATACTACGTCGCCGATGTTTACGGCCACGAAATCGAGCCCGGCGCCTTCGAGATGTGATTGAATCGCCGGGTTTGCGCGGTTACGATCGACCCGCTTCGCGCCCCCGCGCGGCCGGGTCGTCGCTTGCGACGTCCCAATCGGAGGACGGATGGAATTCGGAATTCAACTCGCCAACCTGGAGCCCGCAAAAATCCGCGATCTCAGCCAGACGGCCGAGGGTTTGGGGTTCGAGTACGTCCTTTTTCCCGATCACATCGTGCTCGAAGGCCCCGAGCGCCAATACGATCCTCATGCGCTCGCATGGGACATGGTCGCGATGGCTGCGTACGCCGCTGCCGCGACCAGGAAGATCCGCATCGGCCACCTCGTGCTTTGCAACCTGTTCCGGCATCCCGCAATTACCGCGCAAAGCCTGATGACTCTCGATCACCTGAGTTTCGGCCGCGCGGTTGCTGGCCTCGGCACCGGGTGGACCGAGAGCGAGTTCCGTATGACGGGCATTGCCTTTCCTCCGATCACCGAGCGGCTTCGCATGCTCGATGAGGCACTGACGGTAATCAAGTCGCTGTGGGCCAAGGAGCAAACCACCTTCGACGGGGAGTTCTACAAGCTCCGTGACGCGATCCTGTGGCCCAAGCCCGTGCAAAAGCCCCATCCGCCGATCATCGTCGGGGGCGGCGGCAAGGGCCTGCTGCGCATTGCCGCCAAGCATGCCGACTACCTCAACATCATTCCCGACTCGGGCAAGCCCGGCCACATGTCGCTTGCCAACGCGCGCAAACTGACCGACGATTCGTATCGGGGAAAGGCGTCATTCGTTCGCGACGAATCCAAACGCCTGGGCCGCCATCCGGATGCGATGAAGATCAGTAGCTTTATCTTCATGGCACAGCTCACCGAGTCGCGCGAAGCCACCGCAAGATCCGCCGAGATGCTGGCCAGTGCCTTCGGGCAGACGGTCGATCAGGTTCTACAGTCGCCCATGCTCCTGATCGGCACGCCCGATGATTGCATCATCGAGCTCCGCCGCCGGATCAGGGACTGGGGTCTCTCGCAGTGCATCTTCGCCACCAGCGCCTTCGCCGACGAGGCGGGTTTACGTCGATTGCGCGAACAACTTCTCGCTCACATTTGAGCCAAACCCCGACCGGAGCGCGATGAAATTTCGCGCAAAACCGGTCTCTGCCACTGGGCCGCGTCAGCTCGCTGTGATCCGGTGTCTCCGACCCGGGCCGGAGGGGAGGTCAATTCTGGTTCGGCCAAGCCGGTGCTTCTAATTTCAAATGGGGAGAACATGCCGTAGACCAGGCCGGCAGGCTGATACGGCCTTCGGCGCGGCGCTTGCGCCCATGGCTCGCGATTCTGCTGCGACCGGATTTCGAGGGCTTCGGAAGGTCGCACCGCCCGCCGGCGAGAACCTGGGGGGCTTCGAAGCCCGGGTGCGTTCCTCGAGCCGGGACCGGAACCGGCATTTCGACCGCTTGTATTCTTGATGGAAACGACAACGACGCCACTCTTCTGACCGCTGAGGGTGAACCAGAGTACGTCGTAACGCGGGTCATCTTGGCAAGATTCGCGCGTATTCTTTCACGTATGGGAAGGCGCGACGCTTTTGCGCCACCTTAAGGATCGGCGGTTTGACCTCATTTTCGCGGATACCCGGCCGGCGGATTCGATCATCTGAATGAAGCGCTCAACCTGCTGGTGGGCGGGGTCGGTATGTGATCGATGATCTTTTGGCGCGCTGGCTGTAGTGCCAAAGTATCCGCGCTTATCTTTTAGCTGATCGGATGCCGGCTTTCATGGTCATCCGGAATTATCGTCGCCGCCTCCCACCGCGAGCCATACGCTAGCCAAGAACTGGGGGCGGCTGGATCGCAGCCGCCCCTCAGGGCATCGGATAATCGAGCTCTTAGTGCAGTCCCAATTCCTTCAACGGGCCTCGATCCGCCACTGGCGCCCACTTCGCCCCCGCTGCGAGCGCGGATTGTCCCGGCGTGCGCTCCAAAGCATCCGGCAGACCGAATTCCTTTGCGTACTCGCGCATCGCGGGTATCACTTCCTGTGCGAACAGCCGCATGCTGGTCTGCCGATCCTGGTTGCTCACCGGTCCCTGGATATTGAAAATCACCAGCGACCCGGGCCGAATTACCTGCATAATGACGCGGACCTTCTCGCGCACGGTCTTCGGCGATCCGATTATGATCAGATAGTTGTCCTGCGCGGTCTTGAGCCCGGCGCGTAGCTTCTTGCGCACGTCGTCGTAGTCGACCGGCTTCTCGTTCTCTTCGGTCTCGCTGTGCGCCTTGAGCTTGTCGGAGCTGACGCCCAGCCAGCTTCCCAGCGGGCTCTTGGCCAACCTACGGGTCGCCTCGCGTGAATTGTACCCGGGCGGCAGCGTGTGCTCGGGGCGCGAGAACGAGTTCTGCCCGCCGCCGTAGACGAAATTCTTGCCCAACTCCTGAGCTTTCTCGTCGGTCTCGGCGACGAACAACGGCAGCACGTAGCCGAAATTCTCGGGACCCGCCTGGTAGCCGAACTTGGCGGCTTCCGTCGCGTAGAAGTCCCACAAATCACAAGTCGGCCCGAGCGCCGTGCCCAGCCCGAAGTAAGGATATTTGTGCTCCGCGCACCACGCGACCGTCTCGGGGCTGATCACCCCCGGAATCCACATCGGCGGATGCGGCTTCTGGTACGGCAATGCCCACGGATTCACGTGACGATAGTGGAAATGTTTGCCTTCGTATCGCCAGGGCCCCGGCTTGGTCCAAGCCTGCACGATGAAATCGTGCGCTTCGTTGAAGTACTCGCGGTTGTACGCCGGGTTCGCGTTGTTGAAGAACTGCTCGCTGCCCGCACCGCGCACCCATCCGGTGATCAACCGTCCGCGCGAGATCAGATCGATCTCGGCCAGCTCTTCCGCCATCCGCAGCGGATGCTTGATTACCGGCAGTGGATTTCCGATCAGCAGGATGCGCGCCTTTTTCGTCAGCCGCGCCAGAATCGCGGCCTCAACGTTCATTACGCTGCCCATGCAGAACGGGTTCCCGTGATGCTCGTTCAGCGCGACGATGTCGAACCCTAATTCTTCGGCGTAACAGTTCTCGTCGATCCAGTAGTTGTAGTCGTCGGCGGCTCGCTCGCGATCGAAGTAGCGATTCGATACCGCGAAATGCGCGCGGTTCTTCAAAATCACTTCTTCCGGCAGCCACCTGACCGGCCGCTCTGTGAAATATCCAACCTTCATCTCGTGCTCCTTGTTCTACTCGATGTGACTATGAGCATTTTGCTGGTTGTCGCTCCGGTCGGGGACCATCGCAAAGAAGCTTCTCTGGTCGGCTTCCATGCCGTCGTCCTAAGAGCGCTGCCGGGCACTTTGCATAAAACGGTCTGCCTTCCCTTTCTACGCTGCCAGGAACCTCGTCACCGCCCGCTCAAACGCCGGCGAGTTTTCGATCTCCGGGCGGTGGCCGGCGCCTTCGATCTCCGCTACCTGCGCGCCCGCGATCGACTTCTTATAGAGCTCGATACATCCGCGCGGCACCACCTTGTCAGCAGTTCCCCACACCAACAGCGTTGGCAGGCTCAGCCCGTACAGCAGATGTGGCAGACTCGGATTGTGCATGTACGGTTCCCATCCGATCCGCGCCGCCTCCGCTCGTCCTTCTTCGAAAAGTTCGAACTGCTCGGGCGTCATCTCGCCGCCGTAAATCTTCAGAAACTCGGGCGTGTTATACGGATCGGCCACGGTAGCCCGCAGATGGGTCCGGATCGTTACCGGAAAGATGTCCATGATTTCGCCCTGCTCGGGTTTGATCCCCATCGGAGCGACCAGAATCATCTTTGAAAAGATGTGCGGGTCCGCGGCCGCCATCTCCGCCGCCGCAAATCCGCCCGCCGAGAATCCGATCACATCGATCGGATCGAGTTTCAGTTGGCGAATCGCGTGCGCGTAGAACCCGCCGAGATCGCGATAGCTCCGAATCCAAGCCCGCCTGGGCGATTTTCCGTAGCCCGGTTGCAGCGGAATTACGAAGGTGCGGTCATGCGCCAGGGTCTCGTTCCAAGCCATCCATCCTGGAAATCCGAGCTCGTCGTGCAGCATCAAAAGCGGCTTGCCCGATCCGCCCTTGATCATGGTGAGATCGGCGCCTGCTACCCGCACCGTCTCCTCGCTCCAACTCTGTGCCATCTGGTCGGCACCTCCTTGCTTTCAACTCCGGTTGCCGCCCGCCGAACGCCTCACACCTTTACCCCGCTTTCGAGCATATCTGCGCGGCCCCGCGCCCGATCTTCGCTATCCGGTGCGGGCACCAGCGCGTGCTCTTTGCTCGGTGCCTTGCACTCCGTGCGCAGGGCACCGAGCGCAAAGCAAGGCTTAGACGTGCCCGCGGCGAATCCCGGCGCGACAATCATCGCGTCCGCATCGTTCGTCTTCTTCGCGCGTCCAGCGGGCTACCGCCGATTTTGCGCGATCTTGCCATTGCGAATCCACAGCTTGGCCTGGTATCACGGCACGCGCGTTCCGTGCTTCATTCGCAGATGAAAATCCGCCATCGCAGTCCTCCTGTTTTCCGTTCACGCTAAGCGTTGCAGTCGCGACGAAGCTACAGGCGCTCGAACATACCGCTTGGTATGTGATTCCCTTCTCACATTCCCGACTCCGACTGTCAAGCCGAGCCAGCGGGCGATTCTAAAGCCGCGCCACGGTCACGGCTGTTGGTGCGCCTACCGCCCGATAGCGCCGGATGAATCCAGACCTCCGCGTCGGGTCCGATCGCGGTGTCAAGCCCAGACAGCGACCGTAGGTTCTCGCCGTCAACGAAGACATTAACGAACAACCCCTGGTTGAGTCGGAAGGTCTCGCCGCGATCATCCGAGCGGAACAGCGCAGCTGGATCGACTCCCGCGTAAACTACCTCGGGCCCAACCGCAGAGGCCGGCTCGATCGCCCACACCGCGTTTAAAAGAAACACCGCTGCCCTTTGGAAATTTGACGTTTCCCTCGGTCGGCTCGTGCCAGGTAGCGCCGAAATCGTCAGACTAGCTCACCACAGCGCCCAGTGCTCGCTCCTATTGCCGGCAAGCACCCGCGACCCGGCCCCGACATAAGCCATTGAGTATACTTGCTGCCCGGGAAAATGCGGGGCGCTAATCTGGAATTGGCCCCGCGCCGCGGCGGCGTGAAGAATGAAGGCCCCCTTGACAGTACCGACCATCACGAGGACGTCGCCGGTCTTGGGTAATCGCGTTGCACCGGCCTTCATGGGTTTTCCTCCGCTGGAGATGGACTCCTAGTCTCACCGATTGTGGGCTCTTTCGGAGCCTTCAATAGCACGCCTTCGCGCGAAATCCGCCCCGCGCCGCCACCAAGTCTTTCGATTCCTTATAGGTCGCGATCCACCTTATGTTTCCGAACATAAGTATTGCGCCATAAAGATAAGGTCTGACTGCTCCGAGCCCGCGATAGATGTGTTCTTTGAGATTGCCCATTGACCAACCTAGCACGTCGAAAAAACTGTCATACCCCGATGCTTACTACTTAAGGGTGATAAAAATTCCGCCTCGAATCTCGAGTAAGAGGGAGGGATGATGGCCATCGTCAAGGCAAAGCATGCTTTCTTGGGTCGCGCGGGTGCTTCTTAGGTAAACGCGCATCCGACCCTGTCCGGCCGGCGCGTGACTGAGTTCCGCGACCTGTATCGGCCGAGCAGCGCGCCCTTTCATTTTGATCTTCGAGAAATCGGCTCGCCTGAAAGTCAGCAGCGCGACAGGCCGAAGCAGAGATGACTCCAAGGGTTTTGTGCATCTGTTCCAACTTGATCTTGCGACTCTGATCGTGCTCTTAAACGATGGCTAAGAC
>DASXNP010000403.1:0-6985 GCA_036494985.1 Binataceae bacterium (SeqCode) | reverse complement strand
TGAGGTTCGCGATCTGCCGTAGCATTCGCGAATGCACTTGGCCGATAAAGCCGGTGCCGAGCAACCCGACCCGCAAAGGACTTCTAGGTTTTGCCGTTTCCATCGGACCGGTTTGTCTGCTCGATCTCTTCGAGCTCTCGTCGCGCATTCTCTCGCTGACGCGATCGATGGTAGCCCTTGAGGTCAGGTTCAATCCGCGAGGGGGGTGCTATCGGTTTGCGGATCTGTTTGATCAACCCCGACCCGGCGCTAGGCGCTGATTTGCGCGATTTCACCGAAACGACCCGTTCAGCTCCGCAGTCCGATGAAGCTCAGCTGCAGCCCGGTTGCCTGTCCGCCCACCGCCCGCTTCGAAAAAAATCGATCGGCATGGCATTTTGTGCACAGCCCCGTGTCCATGATTTGCCCCGAATCGATTCCGGCCCGTCCGAGTTGTGTTTTAATTATCCCCTTCAAATCGATTATCGACTTCGCTGCCTTCCCGGTCGGGCGAATGTATGGGCCACTATCCGGGACTTCCCGCCTGAACCGCTCGGAGACCTCGTCACCAACCTCGAAGCAGCACGCTCCGATCGCGGGACCGATCGCCGCGCGTAGCCGCGACACTTGTGCGCCGGCGTGCAGCATCGCCGCTACCCCGGCATTTGCGATATCGGTTGCGACGCCTCGCCATCCCGCATGAAACGCTCCTACCACGTTGCTTCCGGGGTCGTGGAGCAGTATCGGAACGCAATCAGCGGTGAAAATTCCAAGCATCAGATTCGGCTCGGCGGTCACCTGCCCGTCTGCTTCGAGGCGTTCTCGCACCGTGTGTCGATTTGCCGTGATCACGAGATTTCCATGAACCTGGTTCAGTTTTGACACCACGATATGAGGCGGTAGCGCGCTTAGCAAGCGACGCCAGTTGGTTTCAACATTCGCTTCGTCGTCGCCCACTAGAGGTGCGAGGTTGAGGGTTGCAAACGCGCCACGGCTCACCCCGCCCCCGCGGCCGAGAAACCCGCAAAAAAGCGCTGGGTCCTCGCCCCAAGGCCTGATCACATTGGCCGCAAGATCCAAGCGTCCTGCCGATTCATATCTTATTGGCACTTGAGAATCGGTCGCGTCGCGCGCGCCGCGTTGTCTCCACCAAGAAGCTTAACGTATAGTTTTTGGATCGGGAATCCGCGACGAGGCCGTCTATGGATGGGTATCGCTATTTGGTCGAACGCAACCGCCTGATGTTCGAGTTCGAGGAGCAAGTCGCCAAGCTGAAGCATCTGCCGGCCATCGAGCGCAAAGCGAAGATCGCCGGAATGCAGGTCGAATTGGATCGCAAGGTCGCCGCGCTCTATTCGCAGGTGGCCGAAGAATTTCCCGGCGAGCGAATCAAAAAGGCGCGGCCCATTTCCGACCCGCGTTGACGCTTGAAGGCCGGGGATCGAGTGCAGCGTTCTATCAGCATTCGCGGCGCGCGCACTCACAATCTGAAAAACATCTCGCTCCAACTCCCGCTCGGCAAGCTGACGCTCGTCACCGGTATCTCCGGCTCCGGCAAGTCAAGCCTGGTTTTCGACACCTTGTACGCCGAAGGGCAGCGGCGCTACGTACAGAGCCTCTCGACCTATGCGCGATTATTCCTTGAACGAATGGATCGTCCCGACGTCGAAGCGATTTCCAACATCCCGCCCGCGCTTGCTCTGCGCCAGAGAAACACGATTCGCAACGCCCGCTCGACGGTCGGCACGATCACCGAGATCAGCGACTATGCGCGTCTGCTCTTTGCGACTGTCGGCGAAACCTTCTGCCCGGGCTGCGGCTCAAGGGTTACTAACGACAGCGTCGAGGCCGCGGCCGATGCGGTCAGCTCGACCCCGGGGGCGTATCTCTTTCTGGCTCCCTACCAAACGGGCACGCGCCCGCTAGGCGACACGCTCGCCTACCTCGTCCAGAATGGATACCACCGCTTGTTCGCTCATGGCCAGGTTGTAGAAGCGAGCGACTACCGCGCTCGCCTCAATGGCGATGGCGCCGACTCGGCACTCCTGATGGTTGTGATCGATCGGGTCGCGGTCGCCTCGGGCAGCGCGCAGCGCGTCCGTGAGGCGCTTGAAAAGGCCTTCTACCTCGGTGCCGGGCGCGCCCGCGTTGTCCAGGTGGAGCGAAACAACGGAAACTTCCGCAACGTTACAACCCGCGACTTCGATCGCGGTTTCAATTGTGCAGCTTGCGCTATCTCATTTCCCGAGCCGTCCCCCGCGCTCTTCTCGGCCAACAGTCCGATCGGCGCTTGCGCCAAATGTGAAGGGTTCGGCCGCACCGTCGAGCTCGACCTCGAAAAAGCGCTGCCCAACCCCGCACTCTCGATCCGCCAGGGGGTCGTCGCGCCGTGGCGGACGCCTGCCTATCGCGAGATGCACGATTGGATGGTCGCCGCGGCCCAGCGCCGCCGCGTCAGGATCGGTGTTCCCTACCGCGAGATGACCGACGAGGAAAAGTCTTGGCTGCTCAACGGCGAGGAACCGAGGCCGAAAAGTGGTATCGCAAAGGGCTTCAACGATCGATGGCCGGGGGTTCGCGGCTTCTTCAAATGGCTCGAAGCTAAGCGTTACAAAACCCATGTGCGGATTTTGCTTGCGCGCTACCGCCGCTTTATCACCTGTCCCGATTGCAACGGTAGCAAGCTCAAGCCCGACGCGCTCAACGTGCGCGTCGCCGGAATTACGATTGCCGAGGCGGGTGGCTTGACCGTCGCGCAGGCGGCCGAGTGGATCGCGCGGGTTGCCGAACTTCCCGGCTCGCGCAGCCGCGCCCGGACCGTGCTCCGTGAACTGACCAACCGCATTGGATACCTGCTCGAGGTAGGATTGGGCTACCTGACACTCGAGCGTCAGGGACGCACACTTTCGGGGGGCGAAGCCCAGCGGATCCATCTTGCCAGCGCGCTCGGCAGTCTGCTTACCGGAACGCTCTACGCCCTCGATGAACCTACGGTTGGACTGCACGCGCGCGATTCCCGTCGGCTGCTCGAAGTTTTGCGCCATCTGCGTGATCTCGGCAACACCGTGGTCGTGGTCGAGCACGATCCGACTCTCATCGCTGGTGCAGACTACCTTATCGAGTTGGGACCGGGCGGTGGCCGCGAGGGCGGCGGCTTGATTTCCGCCGGAGTTCCCCAACCCGACCATCCCGGCCCCAACGTCGAAGCACCGGGCAGACTGCTGCTCTTGCGGGCGATTGCCCGCGAGCGTCGTTTCACCCACCGCGACCCCGCGATCAAGGTCGTCGGCGCGCGCTGTCATAATTTGCGGGGGCTCGACGTTTCGATTCCGCTCGGGCGTCTGGTTTGCATTACCGGTGTTTCCGGCTCGGGCAAGAGCACGCTCATCGAAGAGGTCGTTTACAACAACTTTCTGCGGCGGGCTGGAAGCAACGGTGCCGAGGCCGGCTCGTGCGAACGCATCGATGGATTTGATCAAATCGGGGAAATGGTCCATACCGGGCAGGAAGGACTCACCCGCTCACAACGTTCCAACCCAGCGACTTATCTCAAGGTTTACGACGAGATCCGCAAGCTTTTCGCCGCCGGTACCGATGCGCGGCGGCTCGGGATTGGACCCGGAGCCTTCTCGTTCAACGTTGCCGGTGGGCGCTGCGAGCGATGCCGCGGCACGGGCATCGTCACCATCGAAATGCATTTCATGGCCGATATCGATGTCAGCTGTGAGGTGTGCGACGGCCGCCGTTTTCAACGCCACGTGCTTGGGCTTAGTTTCCAGGGGCGCAACATCGTTGAGACGCTTGCGATGACCATCGACGACGCGCGCAGTTTTTTCGCCCGATACCCTAAAATTACGCACCGTCTTGACGCGCTCTCATCGGTGGGGCTTGGCTACCTGAACCTCGGTCAAGCCACTTCAACTCTGTCCGGGGGCGAAGCGCAGCGTCTTAAGCTCGCCAGATTTTTACTCGCCGATCTCGAACCGCCCAACAAAGATGCCAGGGGTAAACCGCTTCCACGGATGTTTATCCTCGACGAGCCGACCACCGGCCTGAGTTCGACTGACATCCGCGGGCTGATGCGTGTTCTGAACCGCTTGGTCGCCGATGGCAACTCGCTGGTTGTAATCGAGCACAACCTCGAAGTAGTCGCGCAGGCCGACTACGTCATCGATATGGGACCCGAAGGCGGCGATGGCGGCGGTCTCATCGTAGCCGCCGGAAGTCCGCTCAGAGTCGCCACCGCCGAAGGGTCTTACACCGGCCGCGAGTTGCGCCGGCTCTTTGGATTGCCGGTAGATGCCCACAGCCGCGAGGTCAAATCGGCCCTGAAAACGGCTGCGGAGGGTTGATTCTCTCCAGTTTTCCATTTCACTGGGCCTTCATGCTTCGGTAAAATCCCATCCATTAATGGCCGGACCGGCGGGTCCATGTTCTGAGGATAGCGATGGCGTTGGAAAAGTCCTCAAGCGAAATGCTGGCAAAGTTTTTTCGAACCATTAGCCGCAACACGTTTTCCCAGTTGCGCATGGGCGATTCTCAGATTGCCGATTATATCGCCTCGATGCTGACCGATTTCAGCCGCGCGGATCGGCTCTTTCAATTGCGCGCGGAGGATGGACGCAAGCTAAGTTCGCTGGTCGAGATGCTGGTCGCAAGCCTCGGTCCCGAGACGCGGGCCCGAATCATCAACGAGCGTGCGATCAGAAAATATGTCGGTGACTACACCTTATTTATGTCGGGACTCTTTCGCGGCTACGTCGAGCACGGCGGCTATCTTGACTACTATCTCGAAGAAGGCCGCAAGTCCTATCGTGCGGTCTCGCGCCTCGATCACTCGCTTTTTCGGCCCGGCTTTATGATCTTCGAAGAGTTGAGCGAACGTTTCGAAAACTACTCGGGGGCGCTCGACTTCATGCGCAAATGCTACTTCGCGGCGTCCCCCGGAGGGTCCAGTCCCTTCGCCGGGTTCCTTCGCCAAGTCGAGACCATCCTCGGCGCCGCCCGTTCGAACAACTAAGTACGGCCGGCTGCGCTCGATGTCGGCGCTATGCCGCGATTGCCCCGTCAGCGCGTTGCTGTGGCGCTGGACTGTGCTGGATTGGAGATGAACCACCGCGGCGATCATCGCCTTAACGGTGGTGGCGAGCGTCTCGATCAATATCTGGTCCGCACCGGTGCGGCGAAATCGCGCCGCCGCGCCCGCGAGCTGGCCGAAACAGGCCAGGTCCGGGTTAACGGCCACCGATCGGTCAAGGGTGCGATCATTCACGGTCGCGATCTGGTCGAGGTCGCCGAAGGCACGGCGGCCGACGCGATTTTACCCTCAACCGAGCTCAGCGTAGAGGTTTTGTTCGAAAACCCTCTCCTCCTGGTCGTGAACAAACCCGGCGGCGTTCCTTGTCATCCGCTAAGGGGCGCCGAGACCAACACCATCATGAACGCGATCGTGGCGCGCTACCCCGAAACCGCGACCGCGGGTGACAAACTGCTCGAGGGCGGCCTGGTCCATCGGCTCGACAATGGCACCTCAGGGGCGCTGGTTGTCGCGCGCAACCGAGTGGCCTTTTTTGAACTGCGCCACCTCATTGCGGGGGGCGGGATTGAAAGAACTTACAAGGCCCTGATTTCGGGCGTTCTCAGAAGTGTTCTTGAACTGACCTCGCCGATAGCCCACGATCCCAAGAACCGCCGGCGCATGCTTGTGGCGCGCGATGCGCCGATGGCTGCCCGACTGAAGGCACGCCGTGCCGTGACGCGAGTGGAACCGCTAAGAGCCTTTGCCGGCTTCACCCTCGTCGCAGTACGACCGCAGACCGGCGCACGTCATCAGATTCGAGCCCATCTCGCCGCGGCGGGACACCCGATCGCCGGAGACAAACTCTACGGTGGTCACCTTTTGCGCTCGTTGCACGCTGCGCGGTTTTTCCTCCACCTGGAGCAAATCCGATTCGAAACTCGAGCGTCGAGCCAAGTTGACCTAGTGGCTCCGCTCGCCGCGGACCTCAGCGCAGCCTTGGCTGAGGTCGGCACAATGGGTTGAGAGGTTCATCGCGGCCCCTGCCTCTGCAGGTAACCAAAAATTTACTTGTCGTCTTGCTCGCAGCGCTCAATCCAGTTTAGCTATCTGCAAGACCCATGCGACAATTGCCCCACCTTGGTTTGGGCGCTCAGGCAGGAGGTTGCCGTGACGATTCTATGGCGTAGACATTTTGTAGCGATTGTTTGTTTCGGAGTGATCTTTGGCGTTTGGGGCTCCGTCTTTGCTCAGACTTCCGCCCCGAACCCCTACACCGGCCCGCAGCCATTTCCGGTGGCCCCGCCCGCGTACACTGCCAATCCGCCGGTGATGCCCACCCCTTCGCGGGGCGCGATCCGGCTCAATGCCCAGCGAGTCGAACCGCCGTTACCGCCTGAAACTCAGATTCCCAGCCAGGAAGTGGATCGTCTGGAGGGCAAGCGCAACCCGGGCTCGGTGTTTCTCCATCAGTGGTCCGCGGTCGAAGAGGTTCCGCCCGAGGCCCTGATCAGCGAGCGGTACCTTCGCACCCGCGATAACAGCGCCGCCAGCCTTACTGTCAAGGAAGCACTCTATCTCGCGCTGCAGAACAATCCCGGTCTCCAAGCGGATCGCATGGACCCGCTCGCCTCGCTGCAATCCGTCAGGATCAGCAACGCGACCTTCGATCCCCTTGGCTACGGCAAACTCGATGTACTCAAGAACGTCACCCCTTCCACTTCAGTTCTGCAGAACGCCGGCGCCTCGACCAACTCCTACAAGCAGTACGACTGGGATTTCGGGGTCAATAAGGTACTGGCAACCACCAATGGTACCCTGTCTTTGGCGTTCGATAATTACCGCGCAAGATCCAACTCGGTCTTTGCTTCGGTCAATCCGTCGTACAATCCGTCGCTGACGCTTTCGCTTTCGCAGCCTCTGTTGCAGAACTTCGGCATAAACTTCGCCACCATCAACGTCCGCATTGCCGAGTACAATCAGAAGCAG
>DASXNP010000402.1:0-1777 GCA_036494985.1 Binataceae bacterium (SeqCode) | reverse complement strand
TCCTTGAGATCGATCGACACGTGATGCATCCCCTCGCCATAGCGCGCGATGAACTTGCCGACGAAGTCGTTCTCAGGCTTATGCGCCGGGCTCTGGATAAATTCCAGTTTGAAGCCGGCGACTTCGAGATGGCCTAGGTCGAAGTTGCCTTCCGAATTGCTG
This sequence comes from Binataceae bacterium (SeqCode), assembly GCA_036494985.1. GTDB lineage: Bacteria > Desulfobacterota > Binatia > Binatales > Binataceae > DASXNP01. The sequence continues at coordinate 1,615 of DASXNP010000402.1, read as the reverse complement.
GTATGAATCTCGTGGCTGATTTTCGTGCCGGGAAAGTAAGTCGTGAAAAATTTGTAAGCGGCGGCGATGTCCTTGACCGCCAGCGATACGTGATCGAAGTACGCACGGCCGTCGGGCGCCGGCTTGGGATGCGTCTGTTCCCAATTCGGCGTGTGCCAGAACTGGATGAGTGCACCGAAAGCCGAGCGCGGAGAGATGAACGCGGTCGCGGATCCCGATTCGTACTTCTGCTCGTCAACAACACGTACGCCACCGCCCTTCAGATTGGCGACGAGGCGGTCGAGGCCGTCGGTCTCGATCGACAAATGATGCATCCCCTCGCCGTGCCGCTCGATAAATTTGGTGACGAAGCCGGGCTTGCCCGGCGGGTCCTCGATCAACTCGACGACGAATCCGCCAAGATGAAAATCCTGCCAGTAGAAAGATCCGCTGACCTGCTCGTCCAATGATTTAGCGCTGCGCAATTTGATTGGAAAATATTTTTCGAAGAATTCGTAAGCGCGGTCGATAGACTTCACCGCGATCGAAACATGATCGAACCTCAAGCGAACGTTGTCAGTCGCAGCCATGCTCAGAATAGTCTCCCTTCAAGAAAAAGTGCGCGCCCTATTTCGCCGCGCGCCCGGGCCGGAAGCGCCACAGTAGCCGGAACGAGTTGCGCAGCACCAGCGGCCATCCGTTGGCGATCTTTCCAGCGTACACCCGAATCGATTGGTCGGCGCGCGACAGTGTGGGCACGTCAAAGAAATTCGAGCCTCGCGTCCAGCCCCTCACGCCCATCAATCGTACGTACAACTATATAGCCGCCGCCCTTGAACGGGCCTGCGTTGAAAATCTGCGTCGGACCGATGCGATCGACGCCGGCCGACTCGTGGATATGCCCCGAGATGCAAACGTCGGGCTTCACCTCTTCGATAAATTGCCGCGCGCCGGTGCTGCCTACCGGCTGGCCGCTGCGGATTCGATCGCATTTGGTATCGAACGGCGGCGGATGACAGATCATGAGCAGCGGACGCACGTCGCGCACGAAGTCGTAACCGGCGCGCAGCGTCGCGTAGATTTCGTCCTCGGTAAACTCGAGCGGCGTGCCAAACGGCGAGATGTTCGATCCGCCGCATCCGAAAATGCCGACGCCGTCGGTGACCAGTCCCTTGCCATGCAGCGCGATTCCATCCGCTTCGAGAAACGGGATCACTTCGCGCTGGTCGAGATTTCCCGGTAGCGCAAGCACGGCGGGACACGCGCGGCGAACGTCAGTGATCACCTTGCGCGCATCGTCGGCGCCGCCGAAGTTGGTGAGATCGCCCGACAGGATCACCAGGTCGCAGTCGCGCATCACCTCGCCCATCCGGTCGAGATTGCGCGTCGCCATATGCACGTCGCCGAAGGAGATAATCTTCATAGGAGAACTTAATTGTAATGAAACCCGCGGTGGGTTTCATACTTCCTGGGGCAGGGGTAACGCCTGCACCTTGGTACCAATCGCAAAATGGCGAGGACGCCTTTTTGCTCTAAGCTTCGGGAAAAAGCGCCGCTCGCTCTCTTTTTGCGTCCGGTTCCCCTTCCCGCTCGGGAAGGGGTTAGGTTGTCTTCTTCGACCACCACGTCGCATAAC
>DASXNP010000401.1:0-2284 GCA_036494985.1 Binataceae bacterium (SeqCode) | reverse complement strand
GCCTCTGGGCGGGAACCATGAGTGACAAGGGCGGCGAGAAGACCGGTTCGCTATACCGACTCGATCCGGATTTGCGCTAGTCGCGCCATGACGAAGGCTACGCAAATTACCGTGAATTGCACACTCGCAAGATTAAGTCGCTGGACCTGACGCGCGACTCGGCAAGCACATCGGAGGTTACATCGCTTCCGACGAAAGCCAGAAGCCTGGTGCCGGGTCCAATTAAGTAATATAAGTACGTCGGAGAACGGGAATGGCGGGTATCATGTCGCGAGGTAGGTGTCGTGTGGCCGAAGAGCGCGATGGGCTCGGCGGGTCTACCTACCCTAGCGGATCAATAAGAAGTCAGCCCCGCGTCGGGGCACAGCGGCACATGTGCCACCGTAGATTTTATCGCGGGGCTTTGGCGATGCTGCCTCCCCTGTGGTGTGAAAAGAGACGATGCGGCACATGAGCGGCTCCTTTTCCCGATTCACGCGCGAAGGCCCCAACCTCACCACGCAAATCCTTCAGGATCTTGGTCGTGCGATCGTGACCGGCCGATTCAGTCACGGCAATTTTCCCTTTGAGTCGGAACTGTGCCAGCAATACTCGGCAAGCCGCCCGGTCGTTCGAGAAGCTGTCAAGATGTTGACGACAAAAGGATTGCTTCTGGCGCGTCCGCGATCGGGAACGTTTGTACAGCCGGAAGACCGCTGGAATTTGCTCGATCCCGACGTGCTGCGCTGGATGCTGGAGCGAAACTTCTCGATCGAACTGTTGGTCGATTTTACGGAAGTCCGGCTCGCAATCGAGCCGCGCGCCGCGGGAATGGCAGCCCGTGTCGCTACCGAGACGCAGCGCGCTCACATCATGGAGGCTATCGATCGAATGATTGCGGCGGACGCGGGCGAGGACGACGCTCTCGAAGCCGATATCGCTTTTCATGTGGCGGTCCTCGAGGCGAGCAACAATCGGTTCTTTCGCCAGTTCACCGATCTGACGGAAGGGACACTGCGTTTCAGCATCCGGCGAACGAATGCCTACAAAGGCGTCCCCAGGGCGAGCGCGGCCGATCACAAGGTCGTCGCCGATGCCATCATCGCTCGCGATCCGCCGCGGGCGCGAGACGAAATGTTCAAGCTGATCGAGGGTGCGCTGGATCTTCTTCTCGACGCGGGCAAAGATCCAAAGCCACCGGCTTAGGACCCCGAGCGGGCAGAATGCGAATTGCATGATCAACGCGAAATAGCGCGGTTGGAACAATGACGACTGGTTCATCGCGTGCCGAAGCGCATCCGGGTTTCAGCGCGAAACCAGTCGCCGGGCCGTAGCAGCGTCGTCGGAAAATCGCGGCGGTTCGGACTGTCGGGGAAGAATTGCGGTTCCAATGCCGCCGCGCAGTGACGCAACCACGGATGTCCGTGCCGCCCGCGCAGCGAGCCGTCGAAATGGTTTGCCGTATAGAGCTGAAGGCCCGGGGCTGTAGTGCGCAGCGACAACTGCCGACCCGACGGAGGATGCCACAGGATCGCGGCGACGTGCTCGATTCCGGGCCGATCCAGAACATAGCAGTGATTTACGCCCGCGGCGGTTGCGATCTGTGCGTCATTGAGCGCGAGGGTGTCCCCGAGCAGCGACGTTTTTCTCAGGTCGAGGCCGGACCCGCCAACGTCGATCGGCGCGCCCGTAGGCAGCGCGGCCCCATCGACCGGGATAACCCCGCTCGCGCAGATCTGCAGTTCATGATCAGCAAGGCTCGAACTGCCGCCGCCTCCCAGGTTGAAATAGCAATGGCTCGTCAGATTGACATGAGTAGGACGATCTGTGCGGGCGCGGTAGCGGAAGACCAATTCGCCTAGACCTTCGAGAAGGATGTCGAGATGCACAACGAGTTGGCCGGGGTAACCCTGTTCGCCATCGGGGCTCACCAGCGAGAGTGCAACACCGTTGGCGCCCGCTATCGGTTGCATCGTCCATACCGCCCGATCGAAACCGCGCGAGCCTCCGTGAAGATGATTGCCTCCGTCGTTCGCGCTGAGCGCGTAGCGCGTTCCGTCGATGACGAAACTGGCCCCCGCGATCCGGTTCGCATAGCGGCCGAGGGTGGAGCCAAGGTAGGGCCACCGCGCTTGGATATCTGGCGTTAGATAGTCAAGCAAGTTGTCGAAGCCGAGAACCACCTCGTCCACGATTTTTGCGCGGTCTCGACACCGGATCGACGTGACCGTCGCACCGTAATTCATGATGCCTACTTCGAGACCCGAGGCGTCGGCGAGGCGCGCCATCAGTATCGGCTCACCCG
>DASXNP010000400.1:0-5269 GCA_036494985.1 Binataceae bacterium (SeqCode) | reverse complement strand
TAGTAAATCCTGCTTGGGTCCATCCGCCGAGATCATCCCCTGGCGCAGAAAGATCACTCGCTCGATTTCCGGAATAATGTCGCCCAGATGATGGGTGATCATCAAAATTCCGGTTCCCAGCCGCGCCAGCCTGCGTAGAGTCCCTCTAAGCTCCTGCTGCGCGAAAAGGTCGAGACTGCTGCTGGGCTCGTCGAGCAGCAGCGATGGCGGATCGTGGACCAGCGCCCGTGCGACTAGCGTCCGATGCATCTCGCCCGACGACATTTCGCTCATCGAACGATCGGCAAGATGCGACAGATCGAGCAAATCCATCAATTCGTCGGTCTTCGTCCGCATAGCCTTTGTGATCTGATGATTGTTAGCGAGTCCAACGCTGCTGAAAAAGCCCGACAGGACAACGTTACGGCCCGAGATCTCAGTGGCGAAGTGGCTAGCGAGATCGTTTGATACGATTCCGAGCATTGAGCGCAGATCGAAAACGTTCCAACGATCCTGACCGAGAATCTTAAGCCGAGACTCTTCGCGAATCAGCGGGTAAAGCTCGCGCGTGATCGTCTTGATCAGCGTCGACTTGCCGCTTCCGTTTGGGCCGAGAATCGCGACGTGCTCGCCCACATCGATTCGCAGATCGACCTCCCGCAAGACCGGCTTCATGCCCCGCATTACCGTTACCCGCCGCAAGTCGATAAGCGGCAGCGTCACGATTGCCTGTCCAAATGGGAAACGTCGTCCAGCAAGCGAGCCTTCCAAGCCCCGCGGTTTTCAAGGATGTGAATCGAGCCGAGTTCTACTGCCGGCTCCGCGCCGGTCAGGATAAAGACCAGCGTCCGAATCACTCCGCGATGCGCGACCAGCAAAGCGTTCCCGCCCGACTTATCGGGATTCCACGCGCTCAGCATGCGGTTGACGCCGCGTTGGATCCGCGCGCGGAAGTCCGAGCGCCGTTCACCACCCGGGTACGCATAGTGCGGCAGCAGCCGATCGCTGTTCCATCGCGCAAACTCCTGCGGGTATCGCTTGCGGATCTCGTCAGAGGTCAAACCCTCGAATAAGCCGAAATCGATTTCGCCGAACTCTTCGACGCACTCGACCGTATCGACCCCGCCAATGATCCGCGCGCCCTCGTGTGCTCTCTTAAGCGGGCTCGAAAACAGGTGCTCGAACCTAAAGCTCCGCACAGCGCCGGCCGCGGCGTGCATCTGCGCGCGCCCCAGCTCCGACAGCGCCACATCGGTGCGCCCGTGGTAGCGGATGCTGGACTCGCCAACCGTCTCACCGTGCCGCACCAGGACGAGAGTCGCGATCGCCAACCGATTGCCTTCAGTCGGAGAGCGGATTCATCACCAATCCGGTCAGAAGCTTGGGAAAGAAATAGGTCGACTTTTCCGGCATTGTGGCGCCCGCGTCACTGACTCGTTCGACGTCGCGGATCGATGGCGGGTTGAGGAAGAATGCGCCGTCGGCCTTTTGCTGGACAACCGAATTGAACGCGGCTTCCGAATCGATCGTGTACTCGACGTTTCCGCCCGCGCGGACGTCAGCGTCCTTCAGTCCCAAGAGCTTCTCGAAGACCACCCCATGCAGAATCGACACGTCGAGCCGGCGAACCTCGGCGGGCTGGTCAGACATGACCCGGGTCGCCAAATCCGAATTTCTGAGCCTCAGCAGTTTTGGCCGCGAATCGCCGCGCAAAAAGGCACCGAACGAACCCCGTCCGGCCCGCGTCAATTCCGCCCGCATCGAGTCGCGATCGCCGAAACTCTCGATCGAAAAAAGATCGCTGGCGCGCGCCTCGAACTTGCTGATTGCTTCTGCATCCAGCCGATTCACTACGCGATACGTCGGCAGAATCACCAGGCCCGGATCGGCGCACCAGACCAGCGAGATCATCACATAGTCATAGGGGCGCACACTCCCGGAAACTCCCTCGGCCGCGCGGCGCTGCTGCTGATAATTCAGCGCGGTCTCGTAGCGATGGTGCCCATCCGCGATCAGGATCCGGCCCTGGCGCAACGCTTCGCGAACGATCTCAATTTCGGCCGGCGACTCGACCATTCGTACTTCGTGGCCGACGTTTAGATCGTCGGTCACACAGATCGAGGGCGGTCGCGATCGGATCCGCTCGCACAAAGCGTCGAGCTCGGGATGCGGGCCAGAATACAGCCCGAAGATCGGACTTAGGTTGGTGCCGGTCGCCTCCAGCAGGCGCAGGCGATCTTGCTTGGCGGCCGCGAAGGTTCGCTCATGGGGCAAAATCCGCGCCGGGGCGAAGGCTTCGAGTCGAAGCCGTACAATGTAGCCGTCGCGGCGCAAGTGACTTTGCTCGTGAGCGAAAAACTGGGAGTAAAAGTAGATCGCCGGCCGCGCTACGCGATCGAGGATCCGCTCCGACTGCCACCTCCGCATCGTCTGCGCCGCCGCGGCGTAGCGATCGTTTTCCCTCCCGTACTCCAAGCGCACCACATTGTAAGGACTGCGACCGTAGAGCTCTGCCTGCAGCGCGGGACCTATCAGGTCATACGGAGGCGCCACCAGACGCGCCAAATCGCCCGCCTTGTCTGAGCTATAGACTAAAGCTCGAAAGGGCTCGATCCGATCGGCTGAGCTCACCTGCGCACCTTCGATCGGATTACTCGTTCGATCTTGTCGGCCGCGATCGCTCCGGCCCGAATGACCCGCACTGCGCCATCTTCGAAGCCAACCACAGTCGAAGGGAGCCGTGCGGTCGAAGTAACGTCTCCAACATATAATTTGATGTTATCCTTCAGCATCGCCCGCGCCTCGGTAACCGACCGCGCCGGCGGCTGACCGGCGCGATTGGCGCTCGAGGCTGTAACTGGACGCCCAAGGGACCGGCTGAGTCGCCATGCCACCGGATGTGACGACACCCGCACTCCGACTTGGCCGTCGGGACCCACTAATCCCGAATGGAGCCCTGCTTGAGCTCTCAAAACCAGCGTAAGCGGCCCTGGCCAGAACCGGGCCGCCAGAATTTTCGCCAACGGCGGGATCTCTTTGGCGATCGCGAAAGCCATTTCCGCATCCGCCGCGATCAACCCAACTGGCTTGCCGCTCTCGCGATTCTTCACGTGTAACATCAGATCCACTGCGGCGGGCGACAACGCGTCCGCGCCGATCGCGTAGAAGGTTTCAGTTGGGTAGACGACCAGCTCGCCAAGCCGAAGAGCCTCGGTCGCCGCACCAACTATGGACTCAAGCGACAATCCTAAAGCGATTCCTTAGGAATTCTAAGCCGCCCCGCCCCATGCCCTGCGACCGATGTCGCGGCGGAGATACTTTCCCTCGAACTCGATCATGTCGGCCGCCTGGTAGGCCGCTTCGCCCGCCCGCTTCAAATTGTCGGCCAGTGCGCTGACCGCCAGCACGCGGCCGCCATCGGTCACCAATCCATCGTCGCAGACGGCCGTACCACAGTGAAAGACCTTGAGGCGGATCTTCTCAAGCGCCCATTTGACTTTAGCTTCGCTCGCCGCACCACCCTCGATCTGATCCAGTACGGTAATCGGTAACCGCTTCAAATAGCTGCCCGGATAGCCCCCCGAGGCCAGCACCACTGATACGGCGCTTCGAGACGAGAGCCGCGGCGCAGGTCCGGAGGCAAGATTTCCCTTCGCGGCAGCCATCAGAACCTCGGCGACATCGGTTTCGAAGCGCATCATCAACGCTTCGCATTCCGGGTCGCCGAAGCGGGCGTTGAATTCAAGCACCTTGATCGAACCGCCGTCGATCATCAGCCCGACAAACAGCACGCCCCGAAACGGGGTGCCTCGCCTGCTCATTTCCGCCAACACTGGCTCGACGACTTCGCGCATGATCCGGGCTTCGATCTTCGGTCCAAATTGGGGCGCGGGCGAATAAGCGCCCATCCCGCCTGTATTCGGACCCCGGTCGCCATCGAAGATCGGTTTGTGGTCTTGGGCGGAGCCGAGCGGCACCGCCATGGTGCCGTCGCAGAGCGCAAAGAATGAGAGTTCCTGTCCAGAAAGGCGCTCTTCGATGAGGATTCGATCGCCTGCCGGGCCTAGCAGCTTGCGCTCCATCAAATCGCCTATCGCGGCTAGCGCCTCGTCGATGGAATTGCAAAGGTAGACGCCTTTACCAAGCGCGAGACCGTCGGCCTTCACCACACAATTTCGCTTACCCTCATTGACGTACTGACGCGCGGCGGTTGGGTCTCCAAACTCGACCCAATCCGCGGTAGCAACCTTGGCCGCCCGCATCACTTCCTTGGCGAAGCACTTGCTCCATTCGAGCTTTGCCGCGGCCCGAGTGGGCCCGAGGATCGTCAACCCACGCTTCTGAAACTCGTCCACGATCCCGGCCGCCAGCGGGTCTTCAGGTCCCACGATCGTCAGATCGATTCGCTGCTCTTGCGCGAACGTCGCCAGTGCGGGCGAGTCCATGACCTCAATCGGCACCGCCTCGGCCAGCTGCTTGGTTCCGGGATTACCCGGCGCACAATAAAGGCCCCATACGACCGGGCTTTGATTCAGCCGCCAGCACAGCGCATGCTCGCGGCCGCCCTTTCCAACCACCAGAACTCTCATGCGCCAGCCGTATTATACAGTTTCAATGACGGAAATGGCGCACGCCCGTGAACACCATCGCAAGCCCGCACTTGTCGGCCGCCGCTACTACCTCGGAATCGCGCAACGCTCCACCGGGCTGCGCGATCGCAGTCGCTCCTGCTTCGGCCGCCAGCGTCGGTCCATCCGGGAATGGAAACATCGCCTCCGACCCGAGCACCGATCCTTCGAGTGAAACCCTTAGCCGCGCGGCCTTCTCGCGCGCGGCGTAAACCGGATCGATCCGCGAGGTCGCTCCGCCCCCGATCGCCAGCGTGCGATCCTCCTTTACAAACGCGATTGCGTTAGATTTCACGTGCTTGCAAACGCGGATCGCGAAGGCGAGCGCGCGAAGCTCTGAATCGGTGGGAGCCCGGCGCGTTACGATTTTCGCTTGGCGCGGGTCTTCGAGTGCCAGATCGGGCGTTTGCACCAGCAGTCCACCGAGTACGCGTTTGATATCCGGCTCGCTACGGTCGATAGCTTTCGCGTTGAATCGCATCACGCGCCGGTTCTTTTTCTTGCGCAGAAATTCCAGCACGCCGGCGCCATAGTCGGGACCGATTAGCACCTCGGTGAACAGTTCATCGACCGTGCGCGCAAACTCCAAATCCCACGGCCGGTTGGTGATGATTATCCCGCCGAACGGAGAGTCGGGATCGGTCGCAAATGCCTTGTCCCAC
>DASXNP010000399.1:0-5868 GCA_036494985.1 Binataceae bacterium (SeqCode) | reverse complement strand
GATGACGCGCGCGGCCTGTGCGAGGTGATCGACAACTGGTCGGACAACACGCTGTTTCCACCCGTCATGTTTATGACCATCCCGGACCTGCTCGATGCAAGCAGCGATGAGGCGCTCAAAGAAAATCGCCAGAAGCTGATCGGGCTTACCACCGCGCAGATGCGCCAGCGGCTGCCCTTAAGCCGCGATCAATTGAGAACCTACTGCTCGATGATCGATTCGCAGCTGGCCGGCCGCGACTTCTTTCTGGGCAAGGTTTTCACGGTCGCAGACGCGTCGCTCTACCATCCGTTTTTCTTTCTCGGTCTGAACCCGAACAACCTCGCGGCACTCGATGAGTTTCGCAATCTGAAGCGATGGTACGAGCGGGTGCGCGATATCAACTAAGCGGCCACCAGGCGTAAATCGAGTGAGGGAGACCATATGGCGCGAAAAATAGCAATCGGTGTCAATTGGCAGGGCAAACTCGACTTCAAGGCGGCGATCGAGCGGGCGAAACTGGCCGACCAAGCCGGGGTGCATTCGATCTGGGTAGCCGAAGCCTGGGGCCGCGACGCGTTCACGCTCTTGACGCTGCTGGCAGAACACACCAAGCGGGTGCAGCTCGGCACCTCGATCGTAAATACCTACTCACGCACGCCCGCCGCACTGGCGCAGCACTTTGGCACGCTCGACGAACTGAGCGATGGCCGCGCGATGATCGGGCTCGGGACCAGCGGGCCTCAGGTGATCGAGCACTTTCACGGGGTGAAGTTCAATCCGCCGCTTACCCGGATGAAAGAGTGCGTGGAAATCATCAACACCCTCATCGCCGGAAACCCGTTGAACTACGACGGCAAGATATTCAAGCTCGGGCGCGGATTCACGCTGCGATTCGAGCCCCCGCGCAAGCATATCCCGATATGGATCGCGGCGCTTAATCGCAACAGCGTGGAGTTCACGGCGCACAAAGCCGACGGCTGGTTGCCGGTGATGATTCCAATCGAGGCTCTCGGCGGCAGCATCAAAGACTTCCGCGCGACCGCGCAGAAGGCCGGGCGCGATCCAAAATCGGTGTGGGTGAAGTCGCCGGGGATGACCCACGTGACGAAAAATCCGGAGCGGGCACGAGCCGGCCATGCGGGAACGACGGCTTTCTACGCCGCACGGATGGGCACATTTTACGGCGAGCAGCTGACGCGGTTTGGTTTCGGCGACGCCGTCAAGGCGATCCGTGAGGCGTGGAACACGGGCGGCGCCAAAGCCGGAACCGAGGCGGTGCCGGCGAAGTTGAGCGAGGCACTCGGCTACGTGGGCGGCCTCGAAGGCGCGATCGATCGCCTCAAAGCGCAGGAGGCCGCCGGGGTCGATATACACAACGTCGAGATCGAAGCCAAGGATGCCTCGGAGTTTGAGCGCACGGTCCAAGCGCTCCTCGCTTGAGAGGCTTTGCCCGGCGGCCGAGAGCACCCCGATGAGCCAGCGCGCCAAGCGGGCTCAGCCTTTTAGGCTGGTACCGACCCCTTGCGGCACCTTGGTGACCGGCTGGGTCCCGCTCGAGGCCCCAGTCGCGAGGCCCAGCCAGGACCCTCCCCGACCGGCTTCGCTTTCGCCGACGCGTTATCCGGGGGCTTGGCGCGGCAGGGGGTGCGGGCGAGTTTAAAGCAGAGATATTGGTGAACGATAAGAAGCGTTGCAACGGGCAGCCGGGTATAAGCGCGGCATCCCAGTCGGCATCGAGACGCCAGCGAAAAATCGGCTTCCTGCCGCTTTTGTAGATGATCAATGAAGGCGATAGTAATCGAAAGTCCAGGCGACGAATCGGTTTTGAAGGTGGGCGAGGTTGCCGACCCAAAGCCAACCGCGGCGGACCTTCTGATCAAAGTAAAATACGCCGCACTGAACCGCGCCGACCTCATGCAAAGGCAGGGATTCTACCCGCCTCCGCCTGGTGCTTCCGAGATTCTCGGGCTCGAATGCGCGGGCGAGGTGATCGGAGTAGGTGAAGCGGTCAGCGGCTGGAGGATTGGAGATCGCGCGATGGCCCTGGTCCCCGGGGGCGGATACGCCGAGCGCGCAGTAGTCCATCACGGTTCGGCGCTGCACGTGCCGGATGCTTTGAGCGATGCAGAGGCGGCGGCGATGCCGGAGGTCTTTCTGACCGCGTTTCTTAATCTATTCATGCTTGCGGAAATCAAACCCGGTCAGACGGCACTGATTCACGGTGGCGGCAGCGGCGTGGGCACCGCGTCGATTCAGCTTCTGCGCGAGGCGGGGGTGCGATCGATCATAACGGCGGGAAGCGAAGAGAAATGCGAGCGATGCCTCAAGCTCGGGGCCGACGTCGCAATCAACTACCGCGCGCGACCATTCGCTGACGCGGTCAAGACCGCGACCAACGGGCGTGGGGTGGACGTGATTCTCGATTCGATCGGCGGAGCGTATCTTAGCGCAAACCTCGAAGCCCTCGCCCACGGCGGACGGCTCGTGCTGATCGGGCTGATGAACGGCGCCAAGGCGGAGCTGGATCTCGCTGCCGTCCTGCGGCGCCATTTAAAGATCATGGGCTCGACCTTGCGCAGCCGATCGAAGGAGGAAAAGGCCGGGATCGTCGCGGCGTTCGTGGCGCGATTCGGCTCGGCAATCGAGGCCGGCCGCATCAAACCACCCCTTTACAAGGTGCTGCCGCTAGCCGACGCCGCGACCGCCCATCGGATGATGCAAGCCAGTGAGCATTTCGGCAAGATCGTGTTGCAGGTAGGATGATGGGGTTCCGGCCCGGTCCTACATGCGACTTTCCGAACTGGACTACGAACTGCCCCCGGCTCTGATCGCCCAGCAACCGCTCGAACATCGAGCCGACGCGCGGCTGCAAGTGCTGGATCGCAAAAGCGGCGCGCTTGAATACTCGCGATTCTACAAATTGGCGAGTTTCATGCGCGACGGGGACGTGCTGGTTCTGAACGACACGCGCGTGATTCCCGCCCAGCTCGTCGCGCGCAAGGAGTCGGGCGGAAGGGTCGAGCTGTTGCTGATTCGTCCGCTGCCCGAGACTCGGGGGGCGTGGCTGTCGCTGGCAAGGTCGCATCGGCGGATAAAGGAGGGGACGCGCCTCCTGCTCGACAGCGGCAAAGCGCTGAGGGTTCTTGGTTATCAGCGGCCCGGGCGCGCGATCGTGGCCAGCGACGATTCGGCGCCGCTGTCTGAGCTTCTGAAGGAATCGGGACTGCTTGCGCTGCCGCACTACATCCGGCGCGAGGTCGGCGCCGCCGATCAGGAAGACTACCAGACGGTGTACGCGGCGCACGATGGCGCGATCGCGGCGCCGACCGCCGGGCTGCATTTCACCACCGAGCTGCTTGCGGAACTCGCAGCGAACGGGGTCAAGGTCGCGCCCATCACCCATCACATCGGCCCGGGAACATTCGCGCCGCTGCGCTGCGCGGAGGTCGAAAGCCATTCGATGGAAGCGGAGTGGTATGCAATTTCGCAGGCGAGCCGGACCGTAATCGAACACGCGCGGCGAACCGGAGCGCGCCTGTTCGCGGTGGGAACCAGCTGCGTGCGAGCACTCGAATCCTACGCGATCACCGGCGACGCGGAAGGCTTCACCGGACTCTTCATCTATCCGGGGTTTAGGTTTCGGATGGTTGAGGCGATGATCACGAACTACCATATGCCGCGCAGCACGGTGCTCGCCCTGGTGATGGCCTTCGCCGGCCGCGAGCCTATTCTGAAGGCCTACCGCGACGCGATTCGGCATCGGATGCGCTTTTTGAGCTACGGCGATGCGATGCTGATCGTTTGAGCAAGCGCGCTTGCGATTCAGGTGAATCAATCTCCGATCAAATTCGAGCTGACTGCGGTTTGCCGCGCTGCGCGCGCGGGAACCCTGACCACCGCGCACGGCGAAATCGAAACGCCCTGCTTCATGCCGGTCGGCACGCATGCGGCGGTCAAGGCGATGGCGCCCGACGAACTGTGGGGCATGGGCTACCGCTTGGTGCTGGCCAACGCCTACCATCTTGGGGTTAGACCGGGTGCTGAATTGGTCCGCGAGATGGGCGGCGTCCAGAAGTTCATGGGATGGCGCGGAGCGGTGCTAACCGACTCCGGCGGATTTCAGGCGCTAAGCCTGGCGGGGATCAACTCGATCGACGAGAGCGGTATCTCGTTTCGATCTCATCTCGACGGGCGCCGAATCGTGCTGACACCCGAGAGCGCGATTGAGATTCAGCAGAAGCTCGGCTCCGACATCATGATGGCGCTCGACGAATGCACGCCTTTCCCCGCCGAGCCGAAGCGGGTGAAGAGTTCGCTTGAGCTGACGACGCGATGGGCCGATCGATCGCTTGCCGCGCGCAAAGGCGGGACTCCAGCGCTTTTTGGAATCGTGCAGGGCGGAATCTATCCGGAGCTCCGGCGGCTGAGCGCGGCGCAGATCACCTCGATGGCGTTCGATGGTTTTGCGACCGGCGGACTCTCGCTGGGCGAGCCGAGATCCGCGATGTACGAGATGGCAGCCCTCAGCGTCTCGATGCTACCCGGCGATAAGCCGCGCTATCTGATGGGGGTCGGCACCCCGCAAGACCTGATCGCGGCGGTGGAGATGGGCTACGACATGTTCGATTGCGTGTTGCCGACGCGCAATGCCCGCAACGGCGGCGCATTCACCAGCCGCGGCCGCGTTTCAATCAAACAATCGCGCCATAGCAAGGACCAAGCGCCGCTCGACTCCGAATGCGACTGTCGATGCTGCAAAACTTTCAGCCGCGCATATCTGCGACACCTGCACGTAAGCGGTGAGATACTGGCCGCGCGCGCCCTCACGGAGCATAATCTCTACTTCTATCGCGGCTTGATGGGCGGTGCGCGCGCTGCGATCGCGGCCGGTTGTTATGAGGAATATTCACGCGCCTTCAGCGCGCGGCTCGCAAGCGCCGAAGGTAGCGACAAGGCGGAAACTTGATGGGCTTTGAAGGTATCGCATGGGCGCAAGCCGGCGGCGGGGCCGCGGGCGGCGGCCAGCAGGTCCTGTTTACGACCGTAATCCCGTTGGCGATGCTGTTCGGGATTTTCTACTTCGTACTCATTCGTCCGCAGGCCAAGAAAGCCTCCGAGCAGCAGGCTCTCATAAAGAATCTCAAGAAGAACGACGAGGTCGTTACCACCGGTGGACTGATCGGCCGGATCATAGATTTGCAGGAAAAGACCGTGGGGCTTGAGATCGCACAAGGCGTGAAGGTGCGCATCGAGCGAGCGCAGATCACAAGCCTGTCGCCCTACTCGAAGGCCGCTAAATCAAGCAAGGACGACTAGCGATTCCTTAGGTATAAACAAAGCGGTGGAAAACCAGAACATTGCGCCCATATTGATCCTGCTCGCGCTCGCCGGCGCGATTCTTTATCTGCACTTCAGCGGCGGCAACGGGCTGACGCGGCTTTACCTGACCGCGGTCCTGGTCGTCACCGCAATTCTGCTGCTGATCCCCAGTGGCAACTTCGAACTCCCCGGACCATGGAAGTCGCTGCCGCGAATCCAGCTCGGTCTCGATTTGCAAGGCGGGACGCACCTCTTGCTCGAGGTGAAGCTCGACGAAGCGGTCAAGACCGCACTCCAGCGGCGGGGCGCCGATCTCAAACGCGAACTGACCGACAACAAACTCGACTTCGAGAGCGTAACCAACGATGCCGACGGATCGATCCTGGTCAAGCTCAAAAACCCCGATGAACGATCGGCCTTCCAGGATCTGGTGGCAAAGAGCTACCCCGATCTCGTCGCGAATAGCGCCCCAAGCGAAAGCGGCGGTCCGGTCTTCAAGCTGACCTTCAGGCCGCGCGACGAGCAACTGGTGCGCACCAACGCGATGGACCAGGCGCTCGAAACGAT
>DASXNP010000398.1:0-8081 GCA_036494985.1 Binataceae bacterium (SeqCode) | reverse complement strand
CATGCTCTCCGAAGACGAAGTCTACGAAGTCCTCCGCGAATGCTACGATCCCGAAATACCTGTCAACGTGGTCGATCTCGGTTTGGTGTACGGCGTCGAGCTGACTGACGACACGGTCACCGTGCGGATGACGCTGACCGCGCCCGGATGCCACCTGGGCGGGATGATTTCGCAAAATATTGAAGACAAGCTGCTCGGCATACCGGATTGTCGCCAAGCGGTCGTAGAAATCTCCTGGGAGCCGCCCTGGACTCCCCATATGATGAGCGCCGAAGCCAAAAAGAAGCTGGGAATCGACGACTAGCGACTCTCCATTCCGAGTCCTTCTCGCAGCGCGTCGATCCACATCTGATGGATCCACTCCAGGTCGTAAGCGCCCCAGGTTCCCTTCTGTTCGACCTGTATGGCCCTCAAGTATTCGATCGCCACCTCGATCTTTTCGATCGCCGCCTCGCCCGCCGATTTGCGCTGCGCCCCACTCTCCGCGCGCGCTTGGATATATTCACCGATTCCCTGCAAGCTCTGTGCGCTGTAGTCCCACAATTGACGCTCGGCCTTTGCAAGCTGTGACTGGGCCGTCTCCTTGATCGTATTGACCGCTTCGACGGCTCGCCGGATCGCCCCTGCGGCTTCGAGCAGCCTTGGCCGTTCGGAAGCCGCGAGCTCCTCGTCTTGCGGTGGGCGCATCACATCGGCGTAGCTCAGCACCATTCGCGAAGCCGACTCGATCTCGCCATAAGCGCGCGTCATTTCTGCGCCGCATCGCGGGTGACGGTGGTTTGCCACATCCGCGCGCGTCGCGGCCGGGCTGAAATTCAGCGACCGTGTGCCGCGAACGAAGGCGGTCAGATTCACTGGGTAAGCCAGCGTACTGAATTGCCCGAAGGTCAGATTCGAAATGCTGCGCAGCCCGGCGCGATGGTAGGCACGCAAATCGGCCGCTATGAGCGCCGGCGTAGCAAAACCCATCCCGCCAAACAAAATGGCGTCTGCGTAGTATTCGAAGATATGGCCTCGACCTTCGAATAACTCGATGTAGCGTTGTAGTGACTCCCAGTAGTGTGGATTAGTTTCGCACTTGGGATCGTCAATCGTGTGGCTGTAGCATCGTTCGCGCGGCGCCCATTCGAACCATACGTTCTTGCGCGGGCGAAGCTTTGGATCAGGCTCAATCGTATCGTGATAGGCGAGGTAGGCGAGCGGCACCTGCGAGCGTTCAATCGAATCGGCGATCGCATTGATGAGCTTCATGTATTGCAGCTGGGGTGATAACCCGCCGCACTCGGCGCATCCGCACCAGGCGTCGCCCAGGACATCCGCACCCCACAGATGCAGAAGGCGGTTCTCCGGGTAACGATTTACGTATTCGACCGCGTTGCGGCGAACGATCTCCAGCGCTGCCGGACTCGACACGCACAGATTCCCGCGCGCACGGCGCTGTTCATCCGGCCCGCGCGGAAAATACTCCGGATGAGTCTCGAATAAGTCGCGCGGCAGCAGAATCGGAATCACGTGACCGCCGTATTCCGACTCGAGTCCGTTCTCCGACAGCGCGGGCACTATCTCGTCGATTCTTAGCCGCGTGTCGTGGGCATGCCTGATGTAAGAAAAGGCGTTGATCCCGTGCCGCGCCATCCACGGTATGAATTGCGCGTCGTGTTGCAGATGAAGCCGCAACCGATCTTCGAAGCTGTAGTTCCACGTCATGATGTCCGAGGCGAATGCGCGCCGCGCGAACGCGGGCTCGACCTCAACCGGCTCGATTCGGAAGATCGCCGACGGCTCGATACGCGGAAAGCTTGCCGCGCATCCGACCGGGAACTGCGCCCCTAGGCGTTGCATCAGCGAGTACACGCCATGCAGCACGGCTCGCTGGCTCCCACCACGCACGAGCACGGATCGTTCGTTGCCAAGCGCAACGCTGAAACTGTCTCCCACAAGCGAGGGTTCGCCGAACTCGGCCGCGGCCGCTCGGTCGTCCCCCACTACAACCGCATTACCGGCGACCTGCGGGTCTCGGCGAACCTCAATCCGGTCTGCGATCATCGTGCCCAAGCCGACGGCGAGTTCACGGGCCGCCGCCTTGGTCAACTCGTTCGTGTCCGCCGGCAAGCGCACTTGGATTCTCGTGTTGCTCATGGGCAAGCTTCAACCTTCGATTCAACGAAGTTCGCATTTTTCCGTTGGCCGCGGAATGCTACTCTCAGCCAAGATGCCGAGCCCGAATGAAATTCTGGCCCAACTGAAGCAGGTCAAGTATCCCGGCTTCACGCGCGACGTCGTTTCGTTCGGTATTATTAAGGATGTCGAGGTGGCCTACGCCGGTGTGACGGTCACCCTGGCTGCTCCTAGCGTCAACCCCGACGTTGTCAAAAGTATCGCGGCCGAGGTGGTGCGCGTGGTCGGTGCGATGCCCGGCGTGCCTTCGGTCAAGGTCCAAATCGAGCAAGCGCAGCCCGCGCGCCCTCAGCCGGCGCCGCTGCAAAAGCGATCGATTCCGGGCGTCGATCATATCGTGGCGGTGGCCAGCGGTAAGGGCGGCGTTGGCAAGTCCACCTGCGCCGTGAACCTCGCGCTCGCGATGCGGCGGCTTGGCCGACGTGTCGGCCTGATGGATGCGGACGTGTATGGCCCCAGCGTCGCGATGATGGTCGGTTACGAGGAACAGGTGAAGCTCACCACCGGTCGCCGGATCATTCCGCTGGAGCGCTTCGGCATTCGATACGTGTCGATGGCGTTCTTCATCAACGACGAGACGCCGGTGATTTGGCGTGGTCCGATGGTCACCAAACTCGAAACGGAATTTCTGTTCAACGTGGAGTGGGGCGACCTCGACGTATTGGTAATCGATCTTCCGCCCGGCACCGGCGATGCTCAGCTTACGATTACTCAGCGCGTCGCGCTCTCCGGCGGGGTGATCGTTACCACCCCGCAAGATCTCGCGCTGCTCGATGTCCGTCGCGGCGTGGCGATGTTTGCCGAGGTCAAAACGCCCGTCCTCGGGGTAATCGAGAATATGAGCTACCAGCTCTGCCGCAAGTGCCATAAGCGCCATGAGATTTTCTCGCACGGCGGCGGCTTACGTCTGGCAGCCGAGCTGAAGGTGCCGTTTCTCGGCGAATTGCCCATCTCGACGGAACTTCGCGAGGGTCTCGATCACGCCAGCCCGCTGGTGGCGTCGAACCCGGCGCACGCTGTCAGCAAGGAGTTCCTCTCGATAGCCGGTAAGCTGCTTGACCAGCTCCAGCCCGCGGGTCTCTCCGCCGCCGCGCGCGACTAACTCGGTGCTTCATGCCGTTTGCGATCTTCGACATCGAAACGCGCATCGACAAGCAGCTCCTCAACCGGGTCTATTTCGCACATGAAGGCCTGGACGACGAGACCGCGTACCTACGGCATCGGCAGAGTCTGCTTGAGCGCGGCGGCGATTTCCTTCCTGTGACGCTCCATATCCCGGTCTCGATCGCGTTCGGAAACGCCGGCGATGATCATGTCTTACGCTCGCTCGAGTGCCTGGCGATCGGCGACTACTCGGAGCCTAACCTCGCCCGTGAGTTTTGGAATCGCGCCGAGCGGTTCGACGGATGCTTCGTGACCTTCAACGGACACCGGTTCGATTTCCCGGTGATGGAACTGCAGGCGTTGCGCTACGGAATACCGATCCCGCGGCACTTCTCCGACACGGGCCCGCGCAGGCGATTTGCTGACTCCCATCTCGATCTCTACGACTTTCTGTCCAACTACGGCAGCGGTCGTCTCGCGGGTGGGATGAATCTGCTCGCCCGGCTGATCGGTTTGCCCGGCAAAGGCATAGCCGACGGATCGCAAGTCCAAGGTCTCTTCGAAGCAGGCCGCCTTGATGAGATCCACCGCTACTGCCTTGATGACGTAGTCCAAACCTATTTTTTGTTTCTGCGCGTGCAGTTGATCCGCGGGCGGATCGATCTCGACTCATACAATCGCGCCCGCAGTTCATCCGCACCGTTTCTCGATCAGCTAGACTTCTCCTCGCACCAGGCGCCGCACGGCGCCCAGACTTGATGCCTCCAACCATCTCGCTCATCGTCATCACCAAAAACGAAGAGGCTCTGATCGGCCAATGTCTTCGCAGTGCTTCGTTCTGCGACGAGTTGATTGTGGTAGACTCCTTCTCAAGCGATCGAACCGCCGCAATTGCCCGCGACCGCGGTGCCAAGGTATTTCAGCACGCTTTTGACGGTTACATATCCCAAAAGCAATATGCTCTGGAGCGCGCCACCTGCGATTGGGTGCTGTCGCTCGACGCCGACGAGCAGGCGACCTATGACCTAGGCCAGGAGATCACGCGCGCAGCCGGTTCAGGCGCGCCGGTCCAGGGTTACGAGATTCGCCGCATCCTCTACCACCTCGATCATTATTTCACCCGCGGGTCCTTTCCGGACTGGCACTTGCGTTTGTTCAGTCGCGAGATGGCCCGCTTCGGTGGCCGCGAGCCGCACGCCAAGGCGATCGTCAACGGAAGGACAGCTCGTCTGAAATCGCCAATTTTGCACTTCAGCTACGACAGCGTCGCCGATCATGTTGCGACGATGAATCGGCTTACCGACCAGGCCGCTCTCGAAGCCCAGCCGACCGCGATGGTCGCGTTCAAGATGATCGCAGATCCGCTCTGGCGCTTTTTGAACTTCTACATCTTGCGCGGCGGCTTCCGCGACGGCACCCGGGGCCTGTACGCAGCGACGGCGTCTGCCTTCTATGCTTTTCTCAAATATGCCAAGCTCTACGAGCGCCGGCTCCGGGTTCGTCGCGCGCTGTAAGTGGAAATCTTGCCGGCTTTGAGGGAAAGCCAAGGGGAGGATTGGGGATGAAGGGGCTTGGTCTAAGCGTATTGAGTCTCGCGTTGCTGTTGAGTGCGGCGCCTTCGATCGCTTTTGCGACCGATTGGCAGATCGACCCGGCCCATACGAACGTTGAATTCAGCGTTCGTCACCTGATGATCTCCAACGTCCGTGGCGACTTCAACAAAGTGGCGGGCACGGTTACGTCGGATGGCCAGAATCCCGAGGCGGTTAAGATCGACGCGGTCATCGATGCAGGCTCGATCGACACCCGCATCGAGAAGCGCGATCAGCATCTCAAGAGTGCGGATTTTCTCAACGTCGAAAAGTTCCCGACCATCGAATTCAAATCCAAGAAGGTCGTGGCCAACGGCGCCGGCAAGTGGAAGGTGACCGGTGATCTGACGCTTCACGGAGTGACCAAGGAAGTCGTGCTTGACGTCGAAGGCCCAACTACCGAAATAAAAGACCCGATGGGTAATACCCGCGCCGGTGCGTCCGCTACGACCAAGATCAGTCGAAAGGATTTCGGCCTCACCTGGAACAAAGCGCTCGAAACCGGTGGCGTGATGGTGGGTGACGAGGTCGAGATCACGATCGACGTGGAAGCAGTTCAGAAGAAGGGCTAACCAAGGCTCTATCTCGGGTCTAGACGAGATCTCCATACTCGGCTTGCGCATTCGCGCCATCAGGTAGCGAGATTGCGTCTCTTCGCCGCTCTTATCGCCAATTCCCGTTCTTTCCTGATAACCTGTCCTAATAATGCAGGGCCTCTCCCTATACATCCGCCGCTACTGGCTGCGTTACGCCTTCGGCATTGTCTGCACCGCCGCCACCGCCACGCTCGCGATGCTGATCCCCTACTTCAACGGCCGGGGAATCAATGCCGTCGCACAGGGCCACTTCGAACTGATGCTCCACTACGTCGAGGCCATCGGGCTTAGCGCGCTCTTCGCTGGCACCTTCAGATTCTTCTCGCGCTTCACCATCTTCAATTGCGGCCGCGACGTCGAGTACGACCTTCGCAACGATCTGTTTGCCAAGCTCGTTCGTCTCGGCCCCGATTTCTACGGCCGCTACCGGACCGGCGATCTCATGTCGCGCATGATCAACGACCTGACCGCGGTGCGCATGATGGTCGGGATGGGCATCCTCACCGTGATCAACACGCCGCTCTATTACATCTACGCGCTTGCGATCATGTTCTCGATGAATGCGCGGCTGACCTTTGCGTCGGTCGCTCCTTACCTGATCCTATTCGTAAGCATTCGCCGCCTGACCCGCTCGATGATGGAGCGCAGTTTGCGAGTGCAAGAGGGGCTCGGTGCGATCGGCTCCAAGGTTCAGGAGAGCCTGGCTGGCATCCATGTAATAAAAGCCTACACGCTGGAGGCGCACGAGGCCGCCGGCTTTCGAGCCCTCAATGACGATTACAACCAGCAAAGCTTGGCGCTCGCGCGTCTCCGCGGAGCGATGATGCCCATGATCCGCACCGCGGTTGCCTCTTCGATCATCATCGTCCTGACCTACGGCGGCTCCATGGTGGTCGCGCACCGGATGATGGTCGGCGACCTCTTCGCCTTTATGGGTTTTCTGGGACTGCTCGGGTGGCCCACGGTCTCGCTGGGTTGGATGCTCTCGATCTGGCAGCGCGGTCGCGCTTCCATGAAACGGCTCTCGGAGATCTTCGACGCTCCAGAGCTCTATTCGGCTGCCGATGGCACGACGCAAACCCTGCCGGTGAAAGGCGACCTCGAATGGGACCGGGTTTCGTTCAGCTATTTCGTCCGACCACCCGTCAAGCGGGCGGCGCCGGTCAACGCTCCCGGCCCGAATCGGCTTGATCCAGACTTCTCTTCAAATGGCCACAAGTTTGACGCGGGGGTTCCTTACGCTCTGAAGGAAATCTCGGTGAAGGTGCCCGCCGGCAGCAAACTTGCGATCGTAGGACGCACCGGCTCGGGGAAATCCACGATGGTAAAGCTGCTCGCACGGCTGGCTGATCCAACCGGCGGTCGGGTGCTTCTCGACGGTGGCGACGTACGCGAGCTGCCCCTGTCGGCACTGCGAAAATCGATCGGCGTTGTGCCCCAAGAAGCGATCCTGTTCTCGGACAGCGTCGCCCGCAACATTGCGCTCGGTAATGGCGATGCGACCGCTAGCGAGATCGCCGCCGCCGCGCGCATCGCAGGCCTCGAAGGCGATCTAGCAGTCTTACCGAATGGGCTCGATACGGTGGTCGGCGAGCGCGGGATGGCGCTCTCGGGCGGCCAGAAGCAGCGCGTCACCATCGCGCGCTTGATCACCTACAATCCCTCGGTGGTCGTGCTCGACGACGCGTTATCTAGTGTCGACACCGAAACGGAACGTTCGGTGCTCGAAAGCCTTGGTGAGAGCGTGCGCGGCCGCACCACCATCGTCGTGGCACATCGCGCCTCCACGGTCCGCGATGCCGACCAAATAGTCGTTCTCGACCACGGCGAGATCATTGAACGCGGCACCCACGAAGAGCTCATGGCCGAGCACGGAGCTTACGCCGAGTTGTTCCGTCGTCAACTGCTCGAAGAGGAATTGGCGGGCTACTGATGCAGGTCGCGGCCGAAGAAGAACTAGCGCCCGCTTACGATCGCAAGCTTCTAGGCTGGATCTGGAACTTCGTCCGTCCCTACCGCAAGCTCTTCTGGCTCTCGGTCATCCTGATGCCGCTAAACGCGCTCTTTTCGCTTGCGCAGCCCTACGTCGTGAAACTCACGATCGACCTGGTTCTCGCCCATCGCATCGCCGCGTCGCCTGCGATGCTGGCTCCGCTGCTCGGCACTGGTGCGGCGCGCGGACTTTTGGTGATGGGCGCGCTCTTCGCAGTGCTCGTCGCCGGTGAGTTCGCGACCTACTACGGGCAGTTCTATCTGACGATGATGGTTGCCCAGTACAGCCTCTCCGATCTGCGCCTCTCCTTGTTTCGCCATATTGAAGGGCTGCCGATGTCCTTCTTCGATCGAACCCCGGTCGGCCGTCTGGTCAGCCGCATGACCGGCGACATCGACGCAATCAACGAGATGTTCGGCGCCGGCTCGTTGACCATTTTCATCGACCTGCTGACCCTAATCGGCATCATCGTCGTCATGCTCACGCTGAACTTTCATCTCGCCCTCTGGACCTTGTGCTCCATTCCGCCGCTGTTTCTGATCATCAACTTCATCCGCGTCCGCGCCCGCCTGGTTTACCGCCAGCAACGCGAGCGCGCCGCTGCGCTCAACAGTTATC
>DASXNP010000397.1:0-8673 GCA_036494985.1 Binataceae bacterium (SeqCode) | reverse complement strand
GGCGATCATCTTCGGCGGCCGGCGCGCGACCACGATGCCGCTCATCCTGGAGTCAACCGATTGGACTCACGGCGTCTTCATGGGCGCAACCATGGGTTCCGAAACCACCGCCGCGGCTGCCGGGGCGGTGGGCGTGGTGCGCCGCGATCCGATGGCGATGCTGCCCTTCTGCGGCTACAACATGGGCGATTACTTCACCCATTGGCTCGCGATGCGCGCGAAGATCAAAAATCCGCCGCGCATTTTTGTGGTCAATTGGTTTCGCAAGGACGCCGATGGCAACTTCCTGTGGCCCGGCTACGGCGAAAACCTCCGCGCCCTTAAATGGATGCTCGATCGCATCGCCGGCCGTGTGAAAGGTCGCCTTACGCCGGTCGGGAGCGTGCCCGAGCCGTCCGAGATCGACATCACCGGTTTAGAGATCTCACCGGCACAGCTTAGGCAGGTGCTTGCGGTCGACCATGCCGAGTGGCGCGCCGAGATGTCATCGGCCAAAGAGTTCTTCGATCAAATCGGCCCCACCGTGCCGGCCGCCCTCAAGGAGAAACTGGCCACCATCTCCGCCGCTCTGAGCGCCTGACCCCTGCTTCTTATCCTGAGCGCTTAGCGCTCGCCGATGACTGCGGCTCCGTTTGACGTCGGTTCTTCGAAAAAGGCTCAAGCTTAGGCGTTGGACTCGCGCCATCCCCACCTAAGCAAACCGGGCCGGACCTTCAGTCCGCGTGATGCTTGCGCAGGAAGGTCGGGATATCGAGGCTGTCGTCCGACTCGATGACCCCGTTCGGCTCCAAGTCGCGCGGGACTGCGGCTCCTCCTGCCTCCCGCGCCCGCCGCTTGAACGCCGGCTCGTCCAGACTGTCGTCGACGATAAGCCCCATTCGCCGCACGGGTCGATTGCCCGCACCGAACATCCGCGATTGCGAGGGCGTGCTCGGCTGCATGGCGGGACGAAGCGGCGGAGGTTGGATTTTAGCCGGCTCTTCGATGGGACGGGTGGAAGCCATGTTGATCGCCGAGGTGTTGGGGGCGGGTTGCGGGGCGAACAACGGCTTGGGCGGGCTTAGGGGCGCCAGCGAGTAACGGTTGTCCAGATCGCCGAACCCGGTTGCGATCACCGTCACGCGAATCTCGTCGCAGAGGTTGTCGTCGATCACCGCGCCGAAGATGATGTTGGCATCCTCGTGGGCTTCTTCCTGCACCAGGCTGGCGGCCTCGGTGACTTCGTACAGCGACATGTCCGGTCCGCCGGTGACGTTGATGAGCAATCCGCGCGCACCCTTGATCGAGACGTCTTCGAGCAGCGGACTCGAAATTGCGCGCTGGGCCGCTTCGGCCGCGCGGCTTTCGCCGCTGGCCGCCGCCGCACCCATCATCGCCATCCCCATCTCCGCCATGATCGATCGCACGTCGGCGAAGTCGAGGTTGATGAGTCCGTGGACTGTCACCAGCTCCGAAATTCCGCGCACCGCCTGCAGCAGAACGTCGTCAGCGCGCTGAAAAGCCTCACGCAGGGGCGTAGTGCGGCTGGCAACCGAAAGCAAGCGCTGATTGGGAATCGTGATCAGCGTATCGACTGCGAGCTTCAGCTCGCGCAGTCCGTCGTCGGCCTGCTGCATCCGTTTGCGTCCCTCGAATTGGAAGGGCTTGGTCACCACGCCAACCGTCAGCGCGCCGATATCGCGGGCGATTCGCGCGATCACCGGCGCCGAACCGGTCCCGGTGCCGCCGCCCATTCCGGCAGTGACAAACACCATTTCGGCGTCGCCGATCAGCTCGCGAATCTTGTCCTCGTCTTCGAGCGCGGCCTTGCGCCCGATTTCGGGGTTGCCGCCGGTGCCGCGCCCCTTGGTGAGCATCGCGCCCAGCTGCATCCGTATGGGCGCGCGGTTGTTGTGCATCGCCTGCGTATCGGTGTTGACCGCGATGAAGTCTACGCTGCGCAGACCCGACGAGATCATATGGTTGACGGCGTTGCCGCCGCATCCGCCTGCGCCGATTACCTTGATTCTGGCTCCCGGATCGGGAGTATCCACCAACTCGATCATCACGAATCCTCCTGCACTACTCCGTGACGGCGCGCCTCGAGCGCGGGCAAATTTTCGGGCGCCCGTACGCCGTTGTTTAAACTCTCAAAAGAACTCTCTCATCCATCCGCTTACGCGGGTTCTGAACTTTCCCAGCCGCCCATGCTTGCCGTTACTCTTTGCCCCAGGGTGCCCCGTGCTAGCGTGCAGAATCAACCCGGCGGCGCTGGCATACATCGGCTTCATCAATGGTTCCGGCATCCCCTTAAGATTCACCGGCAATCCGCGCCGCACCGGCAATCCGAACACGCGCTCGGCCAGTTCCTGGGTTCCCTCCAACAGCGAACTTCCGCCCACCAGCACGATCCCCGAAGGCAGGCTGTCGGCGGCGCCGGAACGAATCAGTTCGCGCTGGACGAGCACGAAGATCTCTTCCATGCGGGGTTCGATGATTTCGCCGAGCAAGCGGCGCGCTATCACTCTGGGCTCGCGGCCACCGACGCCGGGCACACGAACCATCTCATCGCGTCCTACAATCTGATTGGTTGCCACACCGTGATCCGTCTTGAGGCGCTCCGCTTCGGCTATCGGCGTGCGCAAACCCGCGGCCACGTCGGCGGTCAGATGATTCCCGCCGAGCGGAAGCACCGCGGTATGCATCACTGCGCCGTTGTGAAAAACGATCACGTCGCTGGTGCCGCCGCCGATATCGACCAGCGCGCAGCCCAGTTCCTTCTCTTCCGGGAACAGCGCGGCGTGTGCGGATGCGAGCGGTTCGAGCACAAACTCACTGGCAACGATGCCGGCGCGCTCGCAGCACTTACCAAGGTTCTGGTTGTAGCTCTGGGCGGCGGTCACGATGTGAATTCGGGCTTCCAGCCTCACCCCCGCCATTCCCGCCGGATCGCGCACACCCTCCTGATCGTCGACGGCAAATTGCTGCGGCAAGATATGGAGCACCTGTCGATCGAGCGGGATGGCAACCGCGCGGGCCGCATCGATGACACGCTCGATATCGCGCGCTCCGACTTCACCGCCGCGTACCGCGACGATCCCGTGGCTGTTTAACCCGCGGATATGGGCTCCCGCCACACCCGCTACCGCATGGCTGATTTTCGTACCCGACGTTTTCTCGGCCTCGGCCGCCGCCGCCTTGATCGCTTCGACCGTCGCCTCGATGTTGACGACCACGCCCTTGCGTAGTCCGGCGCAGGGCACAACCCCGGATCCAAGCAGCGCGATCTCTCCGGTCTCCGCTGCTTCGGCGATTAGAGCACAGACCTTGCTGGTGCCGACGTCGAGAGCCGCCAGTAGATTTCTCATCGCCTAGCCTCGACCAAGGCCGCCCTGCGCGCCCCGGTCCTGGAAAGCGAAGCCCGCTGGATCGACGCCGCCAGCGCTCTGGTGTCCAATCCCCGCACCCGCATCACGGCCTGTCCGGGAGTGGTCATGTCGAGCAGCGCGATCAGCTCTTGATGCCCGCGCCAACGTGCAAACACTAGCGAGGCGCGATCGAGTTCGAACGATGCACGGTCGAAGTCCAGTTCAATCTCGGTGCGCGAACGTCTGAGGAACATCGAGATCAAACCGCTCCGGTCGACCCGCAACTCGGAAATCGTCGCGGGGAGCGCCGCTTCGGCCCGGACGATAAGCGCGGCGTAGTCGAGCAACCGCTCGAGGTTCGCCGATTCGATTCCCGGCCCGCTGATCACCGGCAAGTCATCGGCGTCGTTGGCAGAAAGTGGTCCGCGCGCATCACCGTCGGCGCTGAGCGCGTAGAAACCGTCGCGGCGCTCGATCAGCGCCACGGTATCGCCCGCAATCTTGCCCTTGGGCGGCACCCCGGTGCCGATGTGCAGCGCCGAGAGCGCCTTGTCGAGCAAAGCCGAGCGCCGGCCGAGGTCTTTAAGCGCGGCAAATCCGCCAGTTGAATGGACGCCCACGACTATTCCGAGCACGAAAAAGGCGCACAGCGCGAGGCCACCCAATCGCGTGCCCCACTCCCAACTATGCTTTCTTCCGCCCCGCCTCGCCGCCACTTTACCGACCCTCTTACCCCTTCCTCACCAGTCGCCAACCAACCTCACTTCCGGCTCGAGCCAGATTCCGCTCGATTCTCTCACCCGTCGGCGCGCGATTTCGATCAATGCGTGTACATCTTCGGCGCGCGCGCCGCCGAGATTTACGATGAAGTTCGCGTGGCGATCGGAAAACGCCGCCTTGCCATGGCGCTCGCCCTTAAGCCCTGCGCTCTCGAGCAGTTTGCCCGCAAAGGCCCCCGGCGGATTGCGGAAGATCGAGCCCGCATTGGGCAATCCTCGCGGTTGTCGCGAACCCCGCTTATTCTTTAATTCGGCCACGCGCGCGCGCAAGGATTGGCGGTCGCCTCGCTCCAATTCGAATTCAACCCGGGTGATTATAAAACCTACCGGTAGATCGGTCCGGCGGTAGGCAAAGTTCACTTCGTTCCGGCTAAGCGCCTGGCGCTGTCCCTGGCCGGTCACTCCGTGGACCTGGGTGACGACGCGCGCCATCTCACCGCCAAACGCTCCCGCGTTCATCACCAGCCCCCCGCCGACCGTCCCGGGAATTCCCTCGCCAAACTCAAGCCCGCTAAGCCCCAAATCGACCACTCGCCCGACCAGATGACCGAAGGAGGCACCCGCGCCCGCCAAGACGTGGCAGCCGCTTACTTCGATCCGCCTGAAGCCCTCGCCAAGGCGGATCACGAGGCCGCGAATCCCGCGATCACTGACCAGCAAATTGGTCCCCAACCCGAGGCAGAAGTACCCGATTTCAAAGCGGCAAGCGGCTGCGACGACGAAAGCCAGCTCTTCTTCGCTTTCGACGGTAACCATCAAATCGGCGGGCCCGCCGATTTGAAACGAAGTGAAACAAGCCAGCGGCTCGCGACGCGAGACGCGAGTGCCAAAACGCACCCTCAGGTTGGCTTCAAGCTTGTCCATGGACCCCTGATTCCTGGTTGAGAAGCTCGAGCGTCCGTTCGCCGATTTTGAAAACGTCGCCCGCGCCGAGCGTAACGATCAGATCCCCTTCGATCGAGTCCTGGGCGATCCGCGGGGCCGGGTCCCCATCGCACCCGAGATAACGCACATCGAGATGACCTCGCGCCCTCATCGCGTCGTAAAGCCGCCGCGATGAGACCTCCGCGATCGGATCCTCGCCCGCCGGATAAACCTCGGCCAGATAGACTACGTCCGCTTGGTCGAAGGCACTTACAAACTCGTCGAACAGGTCGCGCAGTCGAGTGAAGCGATGCGGCTGAAAGACGACAACCGTCCGGCGCCTAAATGCCGCTTGCGCCGCGGCCAGCGTCGCGCGCACCTCCTCGGGATGATGTGCGTAGTCATCGAGCACGATTCGACCAGCGGCTTCGCCCTTGATTTCGAAGCGCCGCGAAATGCCCGAAAACTTGCCGAGCGCGCGCGCCGCAACCTCGAAATCGATGCGCAGTTCGCGCGCTACGGCGATCGCGGCCAGCGCGTTCAAGGCGAGATGCCGCCCCGGCGATGGGATGGATACCGAGCCCAGCGCGCTTTCCCGATCGATCACATCGAACGAAGTCGCGAGGCCGTCGATAACGATGTTCTCGGCCCGCAGGTCCGCATCCGGGCTGACGCCGTATGTAACTACGTGCTTGCGCAGCATCGGCAGCAGACCGCGAAGATTGCTGCTGTCGATCCCGAGGACCGCCAAGCCGTAGAACGGAACGCGGTTGATGAAATTGATGTAGGCTTCGCGCACTCGATCCATCGTGCCGTAGTGGTCGAGATGCTCCGGATCGATATTGGTCACAATCGCGATCGTGGGAAGCAGAAGCAAAAACGATGCGTCGCTCTCGTCGGCTTCCGCGACCATGAAATCGCCCCGGCCCAGGCGTACGTTGCTACCATAGCCTCGCAGATTGCCGCCGATAGCCACGGTCGGATCGAGCCCCGCTTCTTCCATGATCAACGCCACCAAGGATGTCGTGGTGGTCTTACCATGCGTTCCCGCCACCGCTATGCCGAGCCGAGCAAGCCGCAGCAATTCGCCCAGCATCTCCGCACGCGCGATGACCGGAATCTTAAGCTCACGAGCGCGTACCACTTCTGAATTGGAAAACTTGATTGCGGAGGAGATGACTACCGCATCGAGCTCGCGGGTTAGGTGAGACGGATGATGGCTGCTTTCGATGGTCGCGCCGAGCGAAGCCAAGCGCGCGGTCACCGAGCTTTGCTTCGAGTCGCAGCCACTGACCGCGATTCCCAGCCGCAAAGAGAGTTCGGCCAGGCCGCTCATGCCAGCTCCGCCGATGCCAATGAAGTGGAGCCGGCGCGATTTCGTTAGAAGCTCCTTAGGAATCGCGCCGTTCATTTGCCCCCTCCCCCCTCTGCCATCGCAAGGCAGACTTGCGCGACGCGCTCCGCGGCCTCCGGCCTGGCCACGGTCCGGGCAGCCAGACCCATTTCGGTAAGCTGCCTACGGTCGCTAACGAGGGTCTCGATGGCGCCTAACAGATTGTCGCCGAGCTGGGCATCGTCAAGTACGATTCGAGCTGCTCCGGCCCGCTCTAGTACTCGGGCGTTATGGAGTTGCTGTTGGTCGCGATGGAATGGATAAGGAACAAAGATGGCCGGTTTGCCGGCTAGGGCCACCTCCGAAACGGTGTTTCCGCCCGAACGCGCCACGATGAGGTCGGCGCAACTCATCGCTTGAGCAACGTTTTCTATAAACGGCGACACTCCCGCACCCACCCCATACTCATCGTATGCGGTTTGGACGGCGTCGCGGTCCGCCTCGCCGGTCTGATGAGTCACCCTCAATTTTATAACGGTATTTTCCCACTTCCTGAAAGCGTTTACAACTCCCAAGTTTAGTCTATGCGCGCCGCTCGATCCCCCTAAAACAAGGATTTGGATCGGATCGGCGGGACTGTGAGACCGCCCCGGCTCGATTCGGAAGCGAATCGGATTTCCCGTGACCACAACCTTTGCCGGGCTAAAGCCAGCCGCGAATTCCGGAAACGCCACGCAGATCTTTTTCGCAAATCGCCACAACAATCGATTCGACAGTCCGGGCCGGGCGTTTTGTTCCAACAGCACCAGGGGAATCCTTGAGACGATCGCGGCGGCGCCGACCGGAGTCGACGCATAGCCTCCGGCCGCGATCACCAGGTTTGGCCGGAAGCGACGCAAGAGCGAACCGGAGAGCCACAAGGCAAGCGCGAATTCACGGATCGCAATGGCTCGCTCGGCGAGCCCATGGCCGCGCACGCCGTGCACATCAAAGAGTTCATATTTGTAACTGCGAGACAAAAACCATTTAGCCTCCATTCCGGCACTGGTGCCGACGAACAACACCTCGGCCTCGGGCCGCTGCCGCATGATCTCATCGCCGACCGCGATCGCAGGAAAAAGGTGCCCACCCGTGCCGCCTCCGGCGACAATCACTCTCATTGAAGAACTCACCGGACCGCCTTGCGCCGACCGAGGCCCAGCAGGGCGCCGAGCGCGGAGAGCGACATGACCATCGCGGTCCCTCCATAGCTCAGGAACGGAAGCGGCAGACCCTTGGTCGGCACCAGCCCGATCACCACCGCGATGTTAATCAGCGCCTGCAGCGACAAAAGGGCGGTTAATCCTACCGCTAGCAGGCTTGCGAAGGAATCCGGTTCGGTCCGCGCGATCCGCATCCCGCGAAAAAGAATCACTGCGAACAGCGCTATAACAATCAGCGCGCCGGCAATGCCGAATTCTTCAGCGATGACGGCAAACACGAAATCGGTGTGCGCTTGCGGCAAGTAAAACATCTTCTGCCGACCCGCCCCGAGCCCAACCCCCCATTCGCCGCCAGCGCCGAGGGCGATAAACGATTGGATCAGCTGGAAGCCGGCGCCACGCGCGGTCTGCCACGGATCGAGGAACGACGACAAGCGGCGCATCCGATAAGCCTGATGTGCCGCTTGAAAGATTAGAATCGGCACTGCGCCGCCCGCCACCGCGGCGAGATGGCGGGGGCGCGCGCCCGCCGCCCACAGCATCGCGAAGAGCAGCGCCGCAATCATCACGGTCGCCCCAAAATCAGGCTGCTTGAGCACCACCAAGGCTAGCCCTGACACCGCCACCACCGCGGGCAGCGGTCCTGCCGTGAAGGAAGT
Source organism: Binataceae bacterium (SeqCode) (assembly GCA_036494985.1). Taxonomy (GTDB): domain Bacteria; phylum Desulfobacterota; class Binatia; order Binatales; family Binataceae; genus DASXNP01. The sequence goes on along the minus strand of DASXNP010000397.1, from coordinate 489 downwards.
CATTCGATCGCCCCGCTTGCTTAAGTTTTCGGCGAGGAAAAACACAATCGCCATTTTCAGCAGTTCGGAAGGCTCCATCGCAACCGGGCCTAGCTTGAGCCAGCGGCGCGCGCCACCGTGAATCTGTCCGATTCCCGGAATCCACAGCGCAAGCGTCATCAGGATCGCGCCGACTAGCATGGGCAGGGCGATCCGGTGCATCCCGCGCAGTGAAAACTGCGACAAGATGCTCATTGCAACTAGGCCGACTGCGATGTTCAGAAGCTGGCGTTTGAAGTAATAGAACCGCTCCCCCACACCGCCGTTTGCCAAGAAGTAGGTTGTGTTCAAGACCATCAACAGACCAAGGCACAGCAGGACCGCCGCCGGCAGCCACAGCCACGGGTCCGGCCGCCTTAGCGAAACCGTCTCAAAGCGACCAAACCAGCTCTTTATATATCCGGCCACGTTCTGCGTAGTCCTTGAATTGATCGAAGCTCGAGCAAGCTG
>DASXNP010000396.1:0-8179 GCA_036494985.1 Binataceae bacterium (SeqCode) | reverse complement strand
CGCAATTCGATTCCGTCAACGCGCCCCCGGCGTCCGAAGAACTCCTGGGTCTTGCCCAACTCCGCAAAAATCACTCCGCTGTCGATGTACGAGATTCCCGAATCGAAGATCGCCGCGACCACCAGCTGACCGGTCCGGGTGGATAGCTCGGAGCTGGCCCCGGTCAAAATCGGCGCAACAATCCGCAATCGGTCGCCGACCTTGACCTTGAGCTTGCGTGCCAGCGCGTCGCCGATCGCGACGCCCATCGACGCGTCTGCCGCGTCACTTGGGGCTTTGCTATCGATCGCCGCCATTAGCCCGGCGATGCTGCCCGCTTCGACGAATCGCCGCAACTGCGACTGGCCCTTGGCCGCATCAAATCGGATCCCGCGGATCAGCACGCCCGCAACTCCGCGTCCCGAGCTCACGAGTCCCTGGCCGATGAGAAACGGATCCGCAGCCGTCACTCCAGGCAGTGCCAGCGCCTGCGCCGAGATTTTGTCGTAGTCCGTGATCGACCCCGCATAGTTGAGTATCTGAACCTGCGGACTCAGGCTCAGCACCCGCTCACGCAGATTCGACTCGAACCCGTTCATCACCGACAACACGATTATTAGCGCCGCAACTCCGATCATCACGCCCACTGCGGTGAAGATGGTCGTGATCGATATGAAAGCGTTTTTGCGCCGGGCGCGAAGATAGCGCAGGGCGATTGTCAGTTCGTAACGCAATCGAATTCGAAGCGCGAAAGCCGTGCCCTCTGACAGCTTATTCAACGCAGCGGCCAATCGAAATGGTCAAAAAATGACTTTAGCTTCGATCAACCGATCGACTTCCGCTTGATCCATCCCGAGCATCCCGCCGAAAATCTCTTGGTTGTGCTGGCCGAGTGCCGGTGCCGGCCGGCGCAACTCGCCCGGCGTCTTGCTCAAGCGGTGCTGCAGTCCCTCATATGGCGACGGACCCATCTCCTGGTGATCGAGCCAATGCCAAAACTCGAAAGCCTCGAGATTTTCGTCCTGGTGCAGATCGACGCAATTTTGCACCGGGTACGCGGCCACGCCCGCTGCTTGCAGCTTGTGCGTCAGATCCCAAGCCTGATGGGCGCGGGTCTTGGCGTTGATCAATTGGTCGAGCCCAGGTTGATCGCCGAGCCGCTGCGAATGACGCGCGTAGCGATCGCCGAATCCATCGGAACCGATCACCGCGAGCAGCGCTTTCCAATCCGCGTCGTTCTCGACCGCGATCGAGATCCAGCGCTCGATGCCGTCCTGGTCGGCGCATCGATAAGCGCCGTGCGGCGCATATCGCGGCGACTGATTCGCTTGCGCTGCGAGGATCCGTCCGGTCGCGAAATAATCGATCAGCGCGGGTGCAAGATTTTGCAGCGCGGCCTCGTACTGCGACATATCAATATACTGGCCCTTGCCCGTGCGCCGCTTGTAGTCGAGCGCCGCGATCACGGCGGCCGCCAGAAATCGCGGCGCGACGAAATCCGAATACGCCCCGTATGGCGGGCTCGGCTCGCCGTCGCCGTACCCCGAAATATGGTAGAAGCCGGACAGCGCCGCCATCAGTTGTCCGAAACCCGGATAGAGGGCGTTTGGTCCGGTTTGTCCCTGCATGCAAGTCGAGAACATGATGAGTTCGGGTTTGATGGCGCTGAGCTTTTCATAGTCCATCCCCCAGTTGCGCATCGCCTTGGGGGTGAAACTTTCCGAGACCACGTCCGCCCAGGGCAATAAGCGCAGGGCAATCTCGCGCCCCTTTGGCTTGGACAAATCGAGCGAGATGCCACGCTTGGATGAATTGAAGCTGGCAAAAAACTGGCTGCGATCGAGCCCAGGCTGCGCATCTTTCCATGGCGGCGCGACCCGCAGCACATCGAGCTTCGCGGTCGATTCAATTCGAATCACGTCCGCGCCGTTGTCCGCCAAATACTTGGTCGTGATCGGCCCCACCCCGACCCAGGTCAAATCCAGAACGTGAACACCTTCAAATGCGAGTGCCATCAGATCGCGCCGACGCTTCGCAGCGCTTTGATTTTTGCGGCCTCGTAACCCGCAATTTCGCTGAGCACCTCGTCGGTGTGTTCACCGAGCGTCGGCGCGCGCCGCGACGGTCCGATCGGCGTTTGCGACAGCTTGGCGAATGGGCCGGGCAACGTCAGGGTGCGGTCGAGGGTCTCATGGCGAATCGGAACGAAATATTCGCGCGCTTTGAGCTGCGGATCTGATGCAATATCCGATGCGTCCGCGACCGGCGCCAGCAGCAACCTCCGCTTGAGCGCTTCTTCATAAATTTCGCGCTTGGTCATCGTCATGAAAAATCTCTGCACGCGTTCTTCAAGATCGAGTATCTGTTCCTGGTCGTTCTTGGTCATGGCGATGGCCGGCGTCCAGTTAAGCCAATCCTTGGTCTTCATCCACTGCGCGCCGAAGCCGCACTCAAGCATCCAGTCGGCCAGCGCTTTGGTGCTCGCGCCCGCTCCGATAAGCGCCGAGATGTAACCGTCGCGGCACTGGAAAATCACCTTGCGCCGCACCCCCGCCGATCCCACGTGGACCCCGGTCCGCTTAAGATAGTCGCCATGCAGAATCGGCATCGCCTGTTCGTTCATCAGCGTCCACACGATGCAAGCCTGCATATCGACCACGACGTGCTGGCCTTCACCGGTTGCGCCGCGAGCGTAGTGAGCTATCAGCGAAGCCACCGCGGCCTCCGCGCCCGCGTGCAAGCCGGCCTGCGGCAAGCTCATCTGCAGGGGAGGACGGTCGGGCTTGCCCATCAAGTACATCATTCCCCCTGCCGCCCACACGTTGATGTCATGACCCTTGTAGGTCTTGCCCGGCCCGCGATCGCCGAACGGCGTTATCGAGGTGTGGATTATTCGCGGGTTCAGCGCGGCCAACGCTTGGTAGCCCAGTCCTATCGAATCCAGATAGCCAACCGCGAACGACTCAACTACGAAATCCGATTTCTTGATCAGACTGCGCGCGAGGTCCCCGCCGGCGGCGGATTCGATATCGATCGTAACCGATCGTTTACCCGCCTGGTAGGCAAGAAAATAGAGGCTCCGGTCGGGTCCGGCCCGATCTTCGAGATATGGCGGAATCCGCCGCGTCGAGCATCCGGCCGGCGGCTCGATCTTTATCACGTCGGCGCCCAGGTCGGCAAAAATCCTTCCGCACAATGCTCCCTTCTCGTTGCTGAGATCGAGCATCCGAAAGCCGTTTAGCAATTCGCTACCCATAATTTTCGCAACTACGCGCGCCGGCTAGGCGTCCTCGAGGCTGAAACCATTGCACGGGTTTCAGCAAAGATCGAGGGACCGCCGCAGACTGCGCTGGTAGTCACTTCGATCCGCTCGCTTCCTGTCGGAGGGCCACCAAGGTGGTCGGCAAAGCTGTCGTTGAAAGCGCGACAACCCATCTCCCGCGCGGTAGCGGCGTGCGTATCGTAGCCAAGCGCTTCCGTGCCCGAGGCTCCACATCTAGTGCGGCAGCGCCGGGTCGTGGCACCGCGAGCGCCCACCTCGTCCAGCGAAAATTCTGAGTACCCTTCATTTTCCGAATTCGTCATTCTACTTTCTGTAGGCTAAAGATTGGACCAGCGACCGATTCGAGAGCTCCACCACCTGCGCTTCTCGCAGTCACCCGCGCCGACGCCCGGCCGGCGCGCAATTCTTATTTTGCAAAGGAAATGGGACGGGTTGACTTCGAGGCGAAGAAAAAACGAAAATAGGCCACGGAGGCCCACTATGGCAATCTTCCCCGCAATGCTTGAACACACCGCGGAACCGATCGAACCCCGGGGCGGCGTCGAGTTCGTCGAAATGCCGGTACGCCAGATCCTCAACCGGTGTGCGAACCCCAAAATGCGCTTTCGTTGGACAATCAATCCATATCGCGGCTGCGAGTTCGGCTGCGTCTACTGCTACGCGCGCTATACTCACGAGTTCCTGGAATTGCGCGACCCGCTGGACTTCGAGCGCAAGATCTTCATCAAGCGCATGGCCGCCGAGGTCCTCGCCCGCACCCTTTCGCGCACTCCAATCGGCGACGATCAAATCGCTATCGGCACCGCCACCGATCCGTATCAGCCCGCCGAACGGCGTTACGGACTGACCCGATCGATGCTCGAGGTGTTCGCCAGGCTTGGCGGACTCAATCTCTCGCTGACGACCAAGTCCAATCTGATCACCCGCGATCTCGACTTGCTGCTGGACATCAACCGGCGCTCGAAACTCTCGGTCAACTTCTCGTTGATTACAATCAACCGCAAGCTGCAGCGCGTCCTCGAGCCCCGTGCGCCGCGCCCCGAACTGCGCCTGCGCGCCTTGCAGCAATTAAGCGCGGCCGGAATCAGGTGTCACGTCCTGATGATGCCGATGATCCCCGGTCTGAACGACTCGCCCGCCGCGATCGATAGCGTGATCAAGGCCGCAAAACTAGCCGGCGCAACGCAGGTGTGGTGGCGTTCGCTCTTCCTGAAACCCGCCGCCGCGCGCCGCTTCCTGCCATTCGTCAAGCAGAACTACCCAGCCTGGTCAGCGCGAATCGAGGAGTACTATGCGCGCGCGACCTATGCACCTCGGGTCTACGATGACAACCTGTATGAGCTCTTCGAGCGTATCCGGCGCAAACACGGCTTCAGCGTAAAGCGCGACGACGACACGACCTCACCGCACGTCAATCAGATCGCGGGGCCGCGCCCATCATCGATTCAGTTAAGCCTCGGCGTATGAGCGCCGCCCCGCTCTGGCGCCCCCAACTGATCGCGCTGCCTACCAGGGCAAGCCGACCGCCGTGGTCAGAAACTTCATCAGCGGTGCGCTCGAGGCGCACATGTCGGCGAAGCGGCTTAGGAATCGCGGCGAGCAAGCGTCTTGCGCCGAAAGCTCGGCTCCCGCGACGAAATCCTTGCGCTTGAGGTCGGCGATCAACGGATGGTTCGGATCGTATCCTTGGGGCGGACGCTTTAGCGAATCGCCACCCAGTTCAAACGTCGCGGCGAACCGTTTATCGCCGATCGCCTTGCGCCAACGGCTCGGGGATTTTACGATCGCGTCGCGAATCTTCCCGAGCGGCGCGGCTTCAGGGTGCCACATCCCGGCGGCCACGAAGACCTCGTCGGGCGACAGCTGGAAATAAAAGCCGGGCGCGTGAATGTCCTTCTCGCTGATGTGATGGAAATGCGCCGCCGCGTTAGTCTTATAGGGAGTCTTGTTGCGCGAAAAACGAGTGTCGCGGTAAACCCGCATCATCGAGCCGCCATGCGGACGCGGATCGGCAATTAGGTGCCGGCTGATCTTGCCCAACTCGGGCGCGAAGTCGGCGATGAACCTGAGCATCGGCTCGCGCACCTCGGATTCGTAACGATGCTTGTTCTTGAGAAACCAGTCGCGGTGGTTGTTGCGGCGAAGCTCAGCCAGAAAACTGAAAAGGTCCGGCGTGAAATAACTACCTGGCATGTCCGCTCTCGCCGCGTGGTGCGTTTTCGGATGCTCGCTGCGCGACGCATCTGCCCGGCTTGCGAGTGGTGCGCGGGGCGGGACTTGAACCCGCACGGTATTTCTACCACTAGCCCCTCAAACTAGCGTGTCTGCCATTCCACCACCCGCGCGAACCGGTAATGAAAATCAGAGGAAGAACATTACATCGACGCGGGTCAGATTCAAACGGCCAAGGCGCGCGAAATGGTCACTGGGCAGGGGGCGCCGGGGGACTCGATCCCGGCAGCGGCGGCGCGGCCGGAGCCTTGGAAGCGGGCAGGGAGGTAACCGGAACTCCTTTATCGAAGATGCTGCCGCCAATCCGCGCGTTTGAAAAATAGGCCAGCGAAATCGAGGTCAGGAAGAACACCACTGCTAGGCCGGCGGTGAGCCTGGTAAGGAAGTTACCGGCTCCGCTCGATCCAAAAACGGTCTGGCTGGAGCCGCCAAAGACCGCGCCGATGTCGGCGCCCTTACCTTGTTGAAGCAGGACGACGATGGTCATCGCGATGCATACGACGACGTGAACGGAGAGGATGATCGAATACACCTAAGTCTAGTCTTGAGTGCTCGGTCTTGTGATCTGGGCCCGGATGATTCGGGCGAATGAGTCTGCCTTTAAGCTTGCACTGCCGACCAGCGCCCCGTCAATATCGGGTTTGGACATCAGTGCATCCACATTTTCACTGGTGACACTACCGCCATAGAGGATTCGCAGCGATTGCGACGCTTCGTGGGTGAACCGATCGGTGATCGCGCCGCGGATCGCTCCGTGGACTGCCCGCGCGTGATCCGGTGTGGCGGTTCGGCCCGTGCCGATCGCCCATACCGGCTCGTAGGCCAAAATCAGCCGGGAGAGTTCCACGGTATCAATACCCGCAAGCCCCCCTTCCAGCTGTCCGAGCACAACCGCTAGCGTATCGCCCGCGTCGCGCTGGCCCGCGGTTTCGCCAACGCAGAGAATTGGCGTGAGGTCGTGCTTTAGGGCGGCTCGTAGCTTTCGATTAATCAAATCATCGTCTTCGTGGAAGCCGTGACGGCGTTCGGAGTGGCCAATGATTACGTACCGAACACCGAGCGACTTCAGCATCAACGGCGAAATTTCTCCGGTAAACGCTCCCTGGTCTTCAAAGTGCATATTCTGCGCGCCGAGCGCGACCGATGATCCAGCCAGCGCCTGCGCCACGGCGGGAAGATCGATCGCCGGCGGTGCGATCAAGATCTCGCGGTCGGCAGCGAGCCGGGCGGCGTCGGGATCGATATCCCTGCGCAAAGTGGCGACCAGCACCCGGGCCTCGTTGGGCGTCAGGTGCATCTTCCAGTTACCGGCGATCAGCTTTTTGCGCATCGAGGCCAGTGGACTCCGCGCTAGACTTGCACGAACCGCATCAGCGCGGAAGGCCGCGCCGAAGCGTGGTGGGCCGAACTTTCATGGCTCGAGGGCTTTGACGCCGGGTAGTTCGCGCCCTTCGAGGTATTCGAGCGTCGCGCCGCCGCCAGTAGAGATATGGCTGAAGCGAGTCGTCCACGGCTGTCCCGCCACGGCCGCCGCGGTATCGCCGCCGCCGAGAATACTCTTGGCCGGACTATTGGCTAGCGCCTCGCCCACTTTCAACGTGCCACTTGCAAACCGGTCAATCTCGAAAAAGCCAAGCGGCCCGTTCCAAACAACGGTCTTCGCCGACCCGATCGCGGAGGTGAAATCGATGACGGTCTGAGGACCGATATCGAGACCCATCATAGCATTGGGAATTTGAGGCCCGGTTTGAACGAGAGCCTCCGCGCTGGGCGCGGGGGCGAAGACATGGTCGACTGGCAGATGCAAGCTGACTTTCTTTGCTGCGGCTTCTCGTATCAGATCACGCGCAAGTTCGAGCTTGTCGTCTTCAACGCGCGATCTGCCAATTGGGACGTTCTCGGCCTTCAAGAAGGTGTAGGCCATCGCTCCGCCGATCAAAATCGTATCGACCTTCGACAGCAGATTTTTGAGCACGCCGATCTTGTCGGAGACCTTGGCGCCGCCAAGAATCGCGACGTACGGATGATCCGGATTTTCCGTAAGGAATCGCAACGCATCAAGCTCGCGCATCATCAGGAAACCGGCTGCGCGCTCGGGCAGAAACCGCGTGACACCGTGAGTCGAGGCGTGGGCGCGATGGGCCGTGCCAAAGGCGTCGTTTACATAGGTGGTCTTCCCGCGGGACAGTTCGTGGGAGAAATCGCGATCGTCGGCCTCTTCCTCGGGATGGAAGCGGAGATTTTCCAGCAGCAGGGCGTGCCCGGGCCTGAGAGCGGAAACCATATTACCGGTTATCTCGCCGATACAATCGGGCGCGAGGGCGACTTTGTGGCCGAGCGCGTTGCTCAGATACTCCGCGACCGGCTTGAGGCTCAGCTCGGGCGATCGCTCCTTAGGCCGGCCGAGGTGCGAGCAAAGAATCGCCGCACCGCCGGCGGCAAGAACGTAGCCGATCGTCTCGAGGCTCGCTTCAATGCGGGATGGATCGGCAATCGTCGTTCCATCAAGCGGGACGTTGAAATCGCACCGCAGCAAAACCTTCTTGTCCTTGAGAACAAGATCGGAGACGGGACGAATCGCCATAGGAACCGATCAGGCTGGTCACTCGAGCACCCGCCTCAAAGCTTGCTCGCGACCAAAGCCGCAACCTCCGCGAGGCGGTTGGAGTAGCCCCATTCGTTGTC
>DASXNP010000395.1:0-5385 GCA_036494985.1 Binataceae bacterium (SeqCode) | reverse complement strand
GTTTTGCTAGTTGTAGTAGGAGTCCAGTTCATCAGCTTGGGGTTGCTCGGTGAGATGATCGCGCGCACCTATCACGAATCTCAGAACAAGCCGATCTACACGATCAAAGAGGAGTTTTAAGTTCCACATGAACATTGTTGTGGCAGGCACCGGCTACGTTGGACTCGTCAGCGGCACCTGCTTTGCCGAAAGCGGCAATGAAGTGATCTGCGTCGACATCGATCGCGCCCGCATCGATCGAATAAATGGCGGCGAGGTCCCCATCTATGAGCCGGGGCTGGAAGAACTCGTGCGCCGCAACATGAAAGAGGGGCGGCTGCGCTTCACCACCGATCTCCGCGCGGCCGTTTCGCAGTCTCTGATAAGCTTCATCGCGGTCGGCACCCCGATGGGCACAAACGGCGCCGCGGACCTGTCGGCGGTGTTCAAGGTCGCCGAAGAAATTGGCAGAGCCGTCACGGCGTACCATGTGGTCGTGCTGAAGAGCACGGTGCCCGTCGGCACCAATGACAAAGTCCGCGAAATCGTAACCAGCTTTGCAAAGCACGAGGTCGAGACGGCCTCGGTTCCCGAATTTCTTAAAGAAGGCTCCGCCATCGAAGACTTCATGCGCCCAGACCGGATCGTCATCGGCAGCCGCGGTGAGAAGGCCACGGCGATCCTTCAAGAGCTTCACGCTTCCTTCGTGCGCACCGACAACCCGATCATCGTGATGGATCCCCGCTCCGCCGAATTGACCAAATACGCATGCAACGCGATGCTGGCGTTGCGCATTTCGTTCATTAACGATATGGCCAACCTTTGCGATGCGGTTGGGGCCGATATCAATCAGCTTCGCCGCGGCCTCGGCACGGATCGCCGCATCGGCTCATCGTTTCTGTTCCCGGGTGTCGGCTACGGCGGTTCGTGTTTCCCCAAGGACGTACAGGCCTTAATCGCAACCGCGGCCGAGAACCAGCTCGATCTGGGCTTGTTAAAGGCCGCTGAACACGTCAACAAGCGCCAGAAGCGACTACTGGCCGACCGCGTGAAAAATCACTTCGGGCCGGACCTCAAAGGGCGCAGCTTCGCCATTTGGGGTCTCGCCTTCAAGCCGCGCACCGATGACATGCGCGAAGCGCCGTCGATCGTTGTCATCGAAGAACTGCTCGCTGCGGGCGCCTCGGTCCGCGCCCACGATCCCGAGGCGATCGAAAACACCCGCAGGATCTTCGGCGATCGCATCACCTATTGCCCAATCAACTACGACGCGCTGCCCGGTGCTGACGCCTTGTTGATCCTCACCGAGTGGAACGAGTTCCGTCACCCAAATTTTCAGCGCATCAAGTCGATGCTCAAGCAGCCGGTGATTTTCGATGGACGCAATCTATACGAGCCTTCCCTGATGAGGGCGCTTGATTTCAAATATTACTCGATCGGCCGGCGTCCAACCGCGTAGCCGCCAAAGAAGGGTCGCGCGATGGCACCTACCAAAATCCTCGTCACCGGCGGCGCCGGCTTCATCGGCTCCAACACGGTCGATTCGCTGGTCGCTGAGGGTGGCTTCGACATCTCTGTTGTCGACGATCTCTCCAGCGGCAAGCGCGAACAGGTTAATCGCGCCGCGCGCTTCCATCACGGCGATCTGCGCAATCGCGAATTCGTCCGCGACGTCGTCGGGCGTGAGCAGCCCGAAGTGGTTCTGCATCTGGCTGCTCAGATGGACCTTCGACGCTCGGTCGCCGATCCGGTCGTCGACGCCGAGGTAAATCTGATCGGAACGCTCAATCTGCTCGAAGAAGGTCGCGCCCACGGACTTCGCCGCTTCGTTTTCTCTTCCACCGGCGGCGCGATTTACGGTGAGCAGGAGGCCTTCCCGTGCGACGAGGATCATCCCCTGCGTCCGGTAAGCCCCTACGGGGTCGCGAAGCTCGCGGCGGAGAAATATCTGTTCTTTTACAAGGTCCAGTACGGAATTGATTACCTGGCGCTGCGCTACGCGAATGTTTACGGCCCGCGTCAGGATCCGCACGGCGAGGCGGGCGTGGTGGCGATCTTCTGCGGCCGGATGCTGGAGGGTAAGCCGGTCAAAATCTTCGGTGACGGCTGCCAGACTCGTGACTATGTCTATGTCGGCGACGTCGCCCGCGCCAATCTTGCCGGACTCCTAGGTCGGGCCAGCGGCGCGATCAACATCGGCACCGGCATCGAGACCTCGGTCAACCAACTCTACAAGGAACTCGCCGCCGATAACGTCGAACTCAAACCGATCTTTGACACCGCGCGCCCCGGGGAGCAGCGCCGCTCTGTAATCTCCTCTGCTCGCGCGCTTCGCGAGCTCCACTGGAAGCCCGAGGTCGCGCTCGCCGACGGCCTTGCCCGCACCTACGACTTCTTTAAATCCCGCCGCTGAGATCGCAGATCGGGCCCGGCTTTCGGATGAGTCTTCTATGGCTGGTGCGCTTGAGGTTGCGCTCCTGTAAAATAGGAGCGCCGTTGTCACATTGGACTGTCCTTGGCCGCTTATGGCGCCTCGCGCTTGGCTGAATGAATCCTGATCACATCCGCAATTTTTCGATTATCGCCCACATCGATCACGGCAAATCCACGCTCGCCGACCGCCTTCTCGAGCGTACCGGGGCGCTTGCCGCGCGCGAGATGCAAGCTCAGTTCCTGGACTCGATGGATCTCGAACGCGAGCGCGGCATCACCATCAAGGCCCGATCCGTCCGCCTGAGCTACTGCGCTAAAAATGGTGAAACGTACGTTCTCAATCTCATCGACACACCCGGCCACGTTGATTTCGCCTACGAAGTCTCGCGCAGCCTGGCCGCGTGCGAAGGGGCCCTGCTGGTCGTCGATGCGAGCCAGGGCGTTGAAGCGCAGACCCTCGCCAACGTCTATCTCGCGCTCGACAACGGCCTCGAAATCATACCGGTCATCAACAAAATCGATCTTCCGGGCGCTGAAATTGAACGCACCCGCAAGCAAATCGAGGAGGTGATCGGTCTTCCGGCCTCCGATGCAGTTCTGACCAGCGCCAAAAATGGTGTCGGTATCGACGAGGTCCTTGAAGCGATCGTCTTTCGGGTTCCAGCCCCGAAAGGTAGCTCTGGGGCGCCCCCGCGCGCCTTGATTTTCGACAGCTGGTACGACTCCTACGAAGGCGTCGTCGGTCTGGTTCGCGTCGTCGACGGCGAATTTCGCATCGGCACGAAGATCAAGCTGATGGGTACCGACAAGCCCGGCGAGATCCTGCGCTTGGGTCACTTCACTCCCCACGAAGTGGCCGCCCAGGTGCTCGGCGCAGGCGAAGTCGGATTTGTCGTCGCCGGCATCAAGACCGTCGCTGACATGCGGGTAGGCGATACTCTTACCGACGCTCAAAGTCCCGCCGCCGAAGCGCTGGCCGGATTTAAGGAACTCAAGCCGATGGTGTTTGCCGGACTCTACCCGGTCGAAGCCAATCAGTACGGCATGCTGCGCGACGCGATCGAGAAACTCCGACTCAACGATGCAAGCCTCGTTGCAGAGCCCGAAACTTCGCAAGCCTTGGGCTTTGGCTTCCGCGCGGGGTTTCTCGGCCTGCTCCACATGGAGATCGCCCAGGAGCGGTTGGAACGCGAGTTCGGCCTAAGCCTCATCGTCACCGCGCCGGGTGTCGCCTATCGCGTGAAGACCTTGGACGGCAAATCCGTAATGGTCGACAATCCCGCGCTGCTGCCAGAAGACAACAAAATCGAGGTGATCGAGGAGCCCTTCATTCTCGCTTCGATTCACGCCCCTGACGAGTTTCTCGGCGCTCTGATGAAACTGTGCGAAGACAAACGCGGAATGCGTCGAGACCTCAAGTACATCGGCGAGCACCGCGCCATCCTTCACTACGAATTGCCGCTGGCGGAAATCGTTTTCGATTTCTATGATCGTCTCAAGTCGCTCAGCCGCGGCTACGCTTCGCTCGACTACGAGTTTCTGGACTTTCGCGAGGGCGCTCTGGTTAAATTGGACCTCAAGATCAATGAGGAAGTGGTGGATGCCCTCTCGATCATCGTGCATCGGGACCGGGCTTATGAGCGCGGTAGGGCTCTTTGCCAGAAGATGCGCCAACTGATTCCGCGCCAGATGTTCGACGTTGCCATCCAGGCCGCGATCGGCGCCAAGATAATCGCCCGCGAAAACGTCAAGGCCTTGCGCAAGAACGTCACCGCCAAGTGCTACGGCGGCGACATCACGCGCAAGCGCAAACTCCTGGAAAAGCAAAAGGAAGGAAAGCGCCGAATGAAGCAAGTGGGCCGTGTCGAGATCCCGCAAGAGGCATTCCTTGCCTTGCTCAAGGTCGGGGAGTAATCGCCTAGGATGCCACAACCAGCCCAGACCACCCTGCCCCGCAGAGATGAACCGCTTCGTAGCGGGCCAAAAGGCAAGGCCGCCGTCCGCGAGAAATCGGTTGTTCGCGAATACGGCGAAGCCATCCTTATCGCCTTCGGACTTGCGATCTTTATCCGCACCTTCTTCGTGCAGGCCTACAAGATTCCCTCGGGTTCGATGGAACCGACGCTGCTGGTGGGCGATCACATACTTGTCAACAAGCTCATCTACGGGCTGCGGATGCCGGAATCGATTTTCGGACTGACCCCGTTTCCCCATGCGCTCCCCTGGGGCACCTATCTTTTCAAGCTCGAAGAAGTGCATCGCGGCGACGTTATCGTGTTTGTGTTTCCGGTCGATCGCAGCAAGGATTTTATCAAGCGCGTGGTTGGCATCGCGGGCGACACCGTCGAGATCAAAGACGGAATGGTGTACCTCAACGGGGCGAAGGCCGCAGACCCTCAGGCGCATTTCGAAGTAGAGCAAAGCGCCCGCTCGCAGCTCTCGCGCCGCGACAATACCGGGCCGATCGTCGTACCGCAGGGCAAAGTCTTTATGATGGGCGACAATCGTGATCGGAGCTTCGACAGCCGTTTTTGGGGTTTCGTTGATCGCAACGACGTCGAAGGCTGCGCGATGGTCATCTACTGGTCTTGGGATTCTGACAGCGCCTCGCTGCTTCCCGTCCGATGGACTCGGATCGGGCACCTTGTGAAGTAAAGACTTTTCCTCCAAGCAGGCTGCGTGCGTACAACCCGACCTGGTGATAAACGAACGCGCTGCATCGCGCACGGCGGTGGCAGGTCCGGTATTATTTGTGGTTCCCGGCTCGTTTTGATGACGCGCTCGGGGAGTGTCGTGAGCTTTAAGGGTGGAGAGACTTACGATGGCCGACGATGAAGTAGCTAAGATCGGAGTTATCCTCGAAGGCCTCAGCTCGCGCTTCGACCTGGTCATCGAGGCAGTCTCCGGGTTCGGTCCGCAACTGCAATCCTTGCGCGACGAAATTGCCAGTCAGTTCGTCGAGGTGGGCAAGCA
>DASXNP010000394.1:0-8460 GCA_036494985.1 Binataceae bacterium (SeqCode) | reverse complement strand
ACGAAAAAATCCTCGACCGCTATGACGACAGCTCGCGCGCCACGATGAAATCGATTCAGAACGAGGCGAAGAAGCGCGGGCTGTGGGCGCTCGGACTGCCCAAGGAAATCGGCGGCGGCGGGCTCCCTTTTATGTCTTACGTGTATGTCAACGAGATCGTCGGCCGTAGCGAGTATGCAATCGCGGGACTGGGTACTCATTCGGCCCAAGACGCCACCATGCTCCATTTATACGGCAGCCCCGACCAGAAGAAGCGATTTCTCGCCCCGCTGGTCAACGGCGATGTCTACCCTTGCTTCTCCATGACCGAGCCCGAGGTCTCGGGCGCCGATCCGACGGGCTTGCGCACCCATGCCGAGCAGGACGGCGACTACTGGGTGATCAACGGCCACAAATGGTTTACTAGCGGCGCCAACCGCGCAGCTTTTGCGACCGTGATGTGCGTGACGGAACCGAATGCGCCGGCGCACGAGCGCTTCAGCATGATCGTGGTCCCGACCGACACCCCCGGGTTCGAGATCGTCCGTGCGGTTCCGGTGATGGGCGACACGCACGGCGGACACTGCGAAGTTCGCTACAACAACGTCCGCGTGCCGTTGACCAATCTGCTCGGACCGCGGGGGCAGGCGTTTAAAATCGCGCAGAAGCGACTCGGGCCGGGGCGCATTTATCACTGCATGCGCTGGCTCGGCCAGGCGCAGCGTGCGTTCGAGTTGCTCTGCCAGCGCGCGCTCAGCCGCCACGCTTTTGGCGGTCCGCTCGCTGACAAGCAGACGGTGCAGAATTGGATCGCCGATTCTGCCGCCGACATTCAAGCGGCGCGCCTGATGACGCTCAACGCCGCGCGCAAGGTCGATCAGGGCGACGAAGCACGGGTGGAAATCTCGCTGATCAAATTCTATGGGGCAAAGGTTCTGCACGATGTGATCGACCGCGCGATCCAAGTCCACGGCGCGATGGGCGTCTCTGAGGACACTCCGCTGGCGAAGATGTACCGGCACGCGCGCTTCGGCCGAATCTACGACGGACCCGACGAGGTCCATCGGATGGTCGTCGCACGAAGAATCCTGCGCGAGTTCAAAAACGGCGGGAAGTGGGACTTTGCGAATAGCAGCGGGACGGCGTCGGGCAACGGCGCTCGGAAAAGCGGGGCTTGGTAACCGGCACTTGGGATAATTGGGCAACTCCGATCCAGGTTCCTTGCCCCACCCTGCCAGGCCTTCGGTCGTTCATCCTGCTGCTGTGCCCATTGGAACAATCCACAATCGCCTGAATCCGCCGGCTCGGGCTTAAGCTTTGACCGATGCCGGCGCGACGGCGTGCGGCAGTCTGGTTGTTCGAAAAGGCAGCAGACCCTCAGCCAGAGCGCCGGCGGTCGGACCCACGAATCGAGTCGCTAAAACTCAAGCCCCGATGATGGACCGGCGCGGGTTCCGGGATAACCACGCGCTGCGAAATTTCAGCCTTGCCAAATCACTCGCGCGCATGGTTTTTATTTGAGTGTAAGGTTGGTCTCACACTCATGAAAAAAGGAACCCCGATGACTGCGGAGCGAGTCCGACTTGAAGAAGCTCGAGAACAGCAGGCGCCCTGGAAGAAGTGGGGACCGTACCTAAGCGAGCGACAGTGGGGAACGGTACGCGAAGACTACAGCGAGTCGGGCGACGCGTGGAACTACTTTAGCCACGACCACGCGCGTTCGCGGGCGTACCGCTGGGGCGAGGACGGACTAGCTGGGTTCTGCGACGACCGTCAACTCCTCTGCTTCGCGCTTTGTCTGTGGAATGGCCACGACCCGATCCTCAAGGAACGCCTGTTCGGGCTGACCAACAGCGAGGGAAACCACGGCGAGGACGTCAAGGACTACTACTTCTACCTCGACTCGACGCCCACGCACTCGTACATGAAGTACCTCTACAAGTACCCCCAGTCAGCTTACCCGTACGAAAACCTCATCGCGAACAACCGCGGCCGCAGCCGCCAGGAACTCGAGTACGAGTTGCTCGATAGCGGCGTGTTCGAAGACGATCGCTACTTCGATGTGTTCGTCGAATACGCCAAGGCCTCCCCGGAAGACACGCTCATCCAAATCACCGTCTGCAACCGCGGCCCGGAACCTGCCTCGCTACACGTCCTGCCAACCGTCTGGTTTCGCGACGTGTGGTCGTCCCGAGGCGCGGTTCCCCGACCGGAGCTCCGGCAAGCCGCCGCCAACAAAGTCTCAAGCGTGGTCGAGGCCTCGCATCCCACGCTCGGAGAACGGTTCCTTTACTGTGAGGGCGCGGCAACGCTGCTCTTTACTGAGAACCAAACCAATACCGAACGCATCTTCGGAACTCCCAACCGGACCCCGTATGTTAAAGACGGGATCAATAACTACCTTGTCCACGGTCACACCGATGCCGTGAACGCGCAGAAGAGGGGGACGAAGGCGTCGGCGTATTATCCGCTCACTTTGCAGGCCAAAGAATCTCGGAGCCTTCGTCTGCGACTTACCGACATGGCTCCAACCGCAGGGGCGTCGGCCAGGAAACAGCTGGACAGACCGTTTGGCAGCGGCTTTGAGGTCGTAATGCAGTCTCGTCGCCGGGAGGCGGATGAGTTCTACGCCACGGTTATCCCATCGTCGTTGGACGCGGACGCGGCCAATGTCATGCGCCAGGCGCTCGCGGGGATGATGTGGTCGAAGCAGTTCTACTACTACGACCTGGATAGGTGGCTTGAGGAGCGCGGGTCCGGCCCGTTCACCGAGACCCGCAAGTTGGCGTCGCGCAACGACCACTGGCACCACATGCATAACGGCGACGTCATCTCGATGCCGGACAAGTGGGAGTATCCGTGGTACGCGGCCTGGGATCTTGCCTTCCACGTTCTGGCCTTGGCGCTGGTCGACCTGGAATTCGGCAAGGAGCAACTGCTGTTGATGCTACGCGAGCGCTATTTGCACCCCAATGGACAGATCCCCGCTTACGAATGGAACTTCGGCGACGTCAATCCGCCGGTCCACGCCTGGGCGGTCTATTTCACCTACCGCCTCGAAAAAGCAGAGAAGGGCGCGGGCGACATCAAATGGCTTAAGAACTGTTTTCGCAAGCTGCTCTTGAACTTTACCTGGTGGGTGAATCGCAAGGACCGTTCGGGTCAAAACGTCTTTGAGGGTGGGTTCCTGGGATTGGATAACATCGGAGTATTCGATCGCAGTGCCCCGCTGCCGACCGGTGGATACTTGGAACAAGCCGATGGAACCGCGTGGATGACGCTCTACGCCGACAACATGCTGGAAATCGCTATGGAGTTGGCAATGACGGATGAGGACTACGCGGATATGGTGCTCAAGTTCCTCCAACATGACACGTTGATCATGTCGTCGCTGGTGCACCTGGGCGGAGGCTCCGGGATGTGGGACGAGGAAGACGGGTTCTTCTACGATGTGCTGCGGATGGAGGACGGCCACGCCGAACGGCTTAAGGTTCGCTCGATGGTCGGATTGCTGCCGCTGTGCGCGGCCACGGTCATTGAACCCCACGTGTTCAGAAAGTACCCTGAAATCGCAGAGCAGTTTGCCCAGTTCCTTGAGGCTCGTCCCGAGTTACGCGCCACCGTTCACGACCCCATGCAGGTCGGCGTGGGAGGTCGCCACCTTTTTGCGGCCTTGAACGATGCCAACCTTCGCCGGGTGCTGGCAAGAATGCTTGACGAGAACGAGTTCCTAAGCCCCTACGGAATCCGCTCACTCTCTCGCTATCACGCCGAGCACCCCTATGTGTATCGGGTCGGTAGCCAGGAATACCGGGTGCCGTACCTGGCCGCGGAGTCCGACACCGGCATGTTCGGCGGCAACTCCAACTGGCGCGGTCCCGTCTGGATGCCCGTAAACACGCTGATCATCCGCGCCCTGTTAAACTATCATACTTTCTACGGCTCTGATTTCACGGTCGAATGTCCGACGGGCTCCGGGCGCCATATGAACCTCTACCAAGTCGCCGAGGAGATCGCGCGGCGCCTGACCAGCATCTTTTTGCGCGACCGCACGGGTCGGCGGCCGGTTTATGGGGAGAGCCGAAAGTTTCAAGACGACCCGCACTGGCGCGACTACGTCCTGTTCTACGAATACTTCCACGGCGACAACGGAGCCGGCCTCGGCGCCAGCCACCAGACTGGATGGACCGGGGTCGTCGCTCGCGGCATGCATCTGTTTGCAACCAGCACGGCGGAGCAGTTTCTCGAACTCGGCACGCTCGCTACAGTCACCAAGGTGGAGTGAGCGTGCAATGCCGGACCAAAGCGCCTCCGACCATTAGCGGGCTCCAACCATTAGCGGGTAGGTTAGCCATTTGCTCCGGGTACTTTTGCGATCACCTTAAAGCTAACCGCGGTGATCGAAAAATCCAGCGTGTTCCGAGCTGACCGGGGCAGGCATGCGAAGCGAGCCTCAAGGAGGCTGACGAACGGCACCTCCAGATCAAGCCGCACTTGCGCGCGGCCAGCGCGATGCGATCTCCGGTGCCGGAACCTCGCTGGTCCATCCCTCTCAAAGCCCGGTATTAACCTCCACGACCGTCGCGCGGGCGCTTTATGTCAGCGATCGATCAACTGCTGAAGGCGCGCGGTTAATCGATCGCACTTAAACCCGCTAGCCATGAATTCGTCGGAGCAAGACCGCTCAAATCGCGAACTGTCATCATCGATGAACCACTACGGAACCTCGCTACCCGCAAGCACATCAGCCGGCCGCAGAGCCCAGCGCAGGGGAAAAACGCCAGGTGCCTCGCGGCGTATTCTCCAACGCGTGGTTTGAACCCCACAGGGCGCGGCCACCGCTGACGGAAAGTCAAGCATCAGGCAGCGGGCAGGAGTGATCGATGATCACCGACCCGACAAGACCTTTGCGAGCCATAGAGTTCGCCCTTGCCGCGAGTGGCCGGTGCTGCAACGGCTAACCGTGTGCGTCTCGCGCAATGGGCAGCGGATTGAGTCAAAGCTACGGATCACGGCCAGATAGCGCCGCAAGAGATCAGCGCCTCTTGTTCGGCAGCACTAAGCCCCAGGATCTCGCCTAGCACATAGTCGGCGCTCTCGCCGATTTCCGGCGCGCAGGTGCGAACCGACGCCGGGGTTGCCGACATTTTGAATGGAATCCCGTCGACTTGAGTTTGGGCACCGTCGGGAATTTTGACGGTTGACCAATAGCCGCGCGATTTCAGTTGCTGGTCGCGCGCGCACAGATACTCGCCATCCGAGACGACTCCAGCCGGGACTCCCGCCTCCTGTAGCGAGAACATCAATTCTTCGGCTTCGAGCCCCGCCGTCCATTCAGATAGGCGAGCATCCAGCTCGGCGGCGTTCTTCATCCGCAGATAGAGGGTTTGGTACTTAGGGTCGGAAGCCCACCCTGGCGATCCCATTGCTACCGTCAATTTGCGCCACTGCAGCTGCGACCTTGCTGAGATCGCAATCCAGCGATCGGCGCTGCCCGCATCGGCTTTGCATCGAAAGACTCCATGCGGCGCGGCAGGCGCTTCTTGGGACCGATATTTCGGCGGCTGATATGCACGCCCGTTGGCGCAGACATCCAGCAGCCCCGGACCCAGCACCGAGCACACTGCCTCGAACTGAGACAGATCAACGAACTGGCCTTCACCCGTTCTGCGCCGATGCCACATCGCGATCAGGGCCGCGAGCGCGCCGGTGTAGCCACCCGCCATATCTGCGTACGAATAGCCGTAGCCGGCTGGAATACCGTCCACATCCGTCATCATCATGGTGTAACCGGAGAGCGCCTGGAGGGTGGGCCCGTAGCTGACGTAATCCTTGCGCGGACCTGTGTGGCCGAGACCGGACATGCTGATGCAGATGATGTCGGGCTTGAGCGCCCGAAGGCTTGGGTAGTCCATCCCCCACTGCCGCATAACTCGAGCGGAAAAGTTATCGATCACGATATCGCCCTTTGCCACCAAACGACGGGCAAGTTCGATCCCGGTCGGCTCGCTCATGTTGATCGCCACCGAGAGCTTGTCGCGGTTCAGATTGCCCTGCAGCCCGGTTCGCCGCGCTCCCATAAACCCAGGCACCTTGCGTTCGATCTTGATGACCTCGGCGCCTTGATCGGCCAAAATCCGTGTCGCAACGGGTCCGGCCACGACCCAGGTGAAATCGACAACCCGAATTCCTTTGAGCGGCAGTGAATCAGTTTGGGGATCCACTAGATGATTCCCTCGGCAGCCAGCGCGGCCAGCTCGTCCAGCGGCTTACCTAAATCGTCATGGAGAATCTCCCCGGTATGCTCGCCGAGAAGCGGCGGACGCCGATAAATGCGCCAAGGCGTCCCGCCAAAAAGATAAGGCGCGCCCGGATACCTTATGCTGCGGCCAAGTTCTGGATGTTCTACCTCGGCAAAGAATCCACGCGCGGCTAGTTGCTCGTCTTCCATCAGCGATTCGGGAGCTCGAACGGTCGCATAGGGCAATCGCAACGCTTGGGCGCGAGCGAGCAGGTCGTCGCAATCGTAGTCCTTGATCCATTCGTCCAGCACGTCGAAGAGATGTTCGGCGTGATCACGCCGGTACGTGAAATCTTTCCACTCCGATCCGGCGAGATCCTGCGCTTTGCCGTCGCCGCTTACCCATTCGATTAGCGTAGTCCAATCGCCGAGTGTGCAATGCATTATATGCCCGTCGCGCGCGCGGCCCACCCGGAAGTAGCGGCTCCAATGCAGCGTCCCGCGGCGTGGTTCGATCATTCGGTCGGCGAAGTAGCTCGACGAGACATGTTCGACCGCCGACGCTGTCGCCGCCTGCAGGCTCAAATCGATCCACTGGCCTACGCCCGCACGATCGCGCGCGAACAACGCGGACATGATCGCGATCGCACCGTAATAAGCACCCGAATGATAGGACTGCAGACCCAACGGCCTCACTGGCGGCTTACCTGCAAATCCGTTCACATAGAGCATTCCGCCGAGCGCCGCCAAGACCGTGTCGTCGGCGTCGAAGTCGCGATAAGGCCCGGTTTGTCCAAAAGGCGAAAGCGAACAGAGAATCAGAGCCGGATTCGCTTCATGAAGCACCTCCCACCCCAACCCAAGCTTGTCGATGGTGCCGGGTTTCGAGCTGTCGATCAGGACATCGGAGGATTTGGCCAGTTCCAACAGCAGGGCGCCGCCTCGCGGTCGGGAAACATCCAGCGCAAGCGACCTTTTATTGAGATTGTAAAACCAGAAGAACAGGCTCCGATCGCGGTGCGGTAGGTCGTCTAGAAACGGTCCGATTCGCCGCGACGGATCACCCAGGGGAGATTCGACCTTGATCACGTCGGCACCCATGTCCGCCAGAAGTCGACCGCACAGCGCGCCCCGATGATCGCTCAGATCGAGAACGCGCAGCCCACTTAGAGCGCCGCCCTGGTTCACGCCTTTTTCGGCATCAATTGGTCGAGTCCTTCGACAAACGGCTCGCTTAGATCGAGCGTCGGCTTTATTACTTCAAGGGTCTCGCCGCGCGGTCCAGTGCGCCTGCCGCCCCGCACCCGAATAGTTTCGAAGGTAGTTGGATTTACCCATCGAGTGCCGAGCACGCAGGGCTTGGCCTGTCCCATCTCGTCGAGCGGCTCCTCCGCCGGTCCTTCGGCATCAAAGAGCGTTACCTTGCGTAGCGCCATGGTCTTCCAAAAAGCAGTCACCAGCGATGATAACCAAGTTCGGGCCGTGTTCAAATGTTCGTGAGCAACCTGTCTTGCCGTTTGCCGACCGAACCGTCGCTCGCGCATCTACGCCGGCTCCGATAGTCTGATGGTTTCAAGCCGAGGAGGAAGCCACCCGGGGCGAACCGTACACGGCTGAAAGTTCCGACCAAATAAAGTGGCCAACCCGGAAAAGAGGAAACCGGCCTCCAAAGGCGCCGACTACAAATCGACGCTTCAGTTGCCGAAGACTGATTTTCCGATGAAGGCAAACTTGCCCGGTCGCGAGCCTCAAATACTAAAGCGTTGGCAAGAAATCGGGCTTTACGCGCAGATCTTGCAGGCCCGTGAAGCAAAGCCGCTGTGGGTCCTGCATGACGGACCTCCGTACGCCAACGGCCAAGTTCATATCGGCACCGCGCTGAACAAAATACTCAAGGACTTCGTCGTCCGCTCACGTTCGATGCTCGGCTTCAAGACGCCTTTCATCCCCGGATGGGATGGCCACGGCATGCCAATCGAACTTCAGGTATCGCGCGCGCTCGGCAGCAAAGCGGGCTCGCTGTCCAAGCTCGAACTTCGCCAGCGATGCCGGGCTCACGCCGAGAAATTCATCGAAATTCAGAAGCGCGATTTCAAACGGCTCGGCGTTATCGGCGACTGGGACAACCCTTATCTTACCTTCAGTCGTGAATACGACTCCGTCGAGATCGGTGTGCTGCGCCGACTGGTTGAAGATGGGTACATTTATCGCGGCCTCCGCCCGGTGCATTGGTGTTTCGA
>DASXNP010000393.1:0-11726 GCA_036494985.1 Binataceae bacterium (SeqCode) | reverse complement strand
GACCTCATCGGGCGAGAGTCCGCCGCCGCCGTATTGACGAGGCCAACCGGGCACGGTCCAGCCCTTCGCGGCCATCCGCTCAAGCCACTGTCGCTGTGCTTCGGACTGAAACTTCCAATGTCTGCCCCCCCAGCAGGTGTCCTCCTCGCTCTGCAATGGCTGGCGCATCTCGGCGGGACAATTTGCTTCCAGCCAGGCCCGCGTCTCTTCGCGGAAGGTCTCAATGTCGGCCATGGTTACGTTCGCTCCCATTGGGTCGCAGCCCGGGTTCTTTGTAAATCCATCAATCGCGCATTATGGACGCGAACGCGTCAATAATTCCATCCGCAGAGCGGCACTTCGAAGCGTCAAGATTTGGCGGTGGCTTTCGACAGGTTCTGCAACAGCAGATCGAGCGCCCGCGCAGAGAAGGTGCGCATGTTTGCGATCCGATCGTCGCTGCCAGTTCGAACCGTAATCGATCCCTCGACGACTCCTGCGACCGCTATGCAGCTGGTGCCGGGCGGGTCGCCATAGCGGTTGCCGGTCGGACCGCTGGCACCGATCTCCGCCACGCTCCAGGTCGTCGCGAGGCGTGACCTCGCCTGGCGCGCGAGAATCAGCGCGTACTTTTCATCCAGCGATTTAAAGCCCGCGAAGGCCTCGTCAGGCGCTCCAAGCAGGGCACGGCGCGCTTTCAGCGTATAGACCACCGAGCCGCCGATGAAATATGCGGACGCGCCTGCAATCGCCAGCAACGCGGCCGAGATCAGGCCGCCGGTCGATGACTCCGCGACGGTGACGGTCTCGCGGCGGTCCTTCAGAATCGCGCCGATTTTCGCAGCTTGTGGAATCAGATCCTGCATCTTGGTCAATCCTTCACGCGGATCTCGCAACCTATCAGGTCAAGCCAAATGCGGTAAATGTCAGGCTCCAGTCCGCAAGCCGCCGTTTCCTTGTGAGCCATCAGTCTGCATTATATATCGTCGCGCTGGAACCCAAGCTGAGGATCCTCGATGCAAGCTATCCAAACGTTTCTAGTCTCCCTCCAACTGCATCCGCTCGCCGACCATTTCACCATCGCGATTCTCACCGTCGCTATCCTAAGCGATCTGGCCGCGCGTCTTGCCCCACAGAGGCTTTGGATCCGCAAAATGGCGCTGACGCTGACGATTATCGGCGCCGCGGCCGCGGCCGCCTCGTTTCTGACTGGCGACGCGGAAACCGATCGCGTGTGGGACATGCTTTCGCCCGCCGCCAAGGACTTTTTCGGTCCCAAAGGTTCGATCGCGAAGTATTTCGGTCACGGCGCCCTCGGCTACGAGCTGATGATCGCGTTCGGCGTACTCGCCCTCTGGCGCATTCTGATCGGGGCTTTCTCCTTCATGGAGGCAACCCACTCGATCTACCTGCTGTTCGCGCTGGTGGCGCTCGGCTTCCTGCTCTATCAGGGCAAAACCGGCGCCGAATTGGTCTACAAGTATCAAGTGGGAACCGGTCCCGAGGAGCCCGGACCCGTCAACCCGGCCGCCGCCGGCGCTTTCAGCGCCTCGCCGGAAGGAACTCCGGGCTCTACGGCTACGCTCGGGACCGCCTCGACGCCCAGCCTGGCGAGTCCCGCAATCAACTCCACCCCCATAAACCCAAGCCCGCTCGCAGTCGCCGCGCCAACCGCTCTGATGACCGGTGTTCCGAGTGTGCTGCCAACGCCCGCGTTTACCTACACGCCGGGTTCGGGCAATTCGCTTACCGTCAATCCCAGCGCCACATCTACAGCTTCACCTTGATCCCTTGACTGACATCCGCACTGATCGAATCCTCGTTCACAGCTTGCGTGGAATAAAAGGGGAAACGCCCATGGCAAAAGTAGCTCTCGCCTTCTCTTCGATGCCGGACGCACCTCCGACCGCGCTCATCGACTGGGCCAAGGCGGCCGAAGATTCGGGGCTCGCCGGAGTTTTCATGACCGAAGCCGGCAACGACTCGCTGGCCAACTCGCTCGCCCTGGGCTTGCACACCAAGCGCGTCAAGCTGGGCACCGCAATCACCAACATCTACCTGCGCCATCCCATGCTGCTCGCGAACGAGGCCGCCGCGGTTCAGGAGTTCACGGGTGGACGTTTCGTGTTGGGTCTCGGCACTGGCCACAAGGAGATGAGTGCGCTGCTCGGTATTGAGATGGGCGATCCATTGAAGAAGATGCGCGAGACGGTCGCCGCACTGCGCAAAGCGCTCGAAGGGGGCCGCACAAGCCCCAGAGTCACCACCAGGCTACCGCTCTATCTCGCGGGCGTGTCGCGTCCGATGGTCCGCTTAGCGGGTGAAATAGGCGACGGGGTAATCTTCAACTTTTTTCCGCCGGCCCGGGTCAAGCTGGCGCTGGCGGAACTTGGCGAAGGTGCAAGCAAGGCTGGCCGCGATGCCAAGGACATCGAGCCGACACTGTTCTGCACCGCGTTCATTTCCCAAGACCTCGAGGCTGCGCGCCGTCCGGCGCGCAAACTGCTCTCGCGCTACGGCGCTCTGCGCTACTACGGCAACATGATGGCGACCGCCGGCTTCGAACGCGAGATCAGCGCGATTCGCGCCGCTGGCAGCGACGCAGATAAGGCAGTCGCTGCCGTCAGCGACGATCTAATCGACGCCACCCTGCTGGTCGGCCCCGAATCCCGCGTTCGTGAGCGATTGGCCGAACGCTGTGCGCCCGGAATCGGCACCGCAATTGTGTTTACCAATCCGGTTGGCGAAGATCGTGCCAGCGCGGTCAAACGCACGATCCGCGCGCTAAAGTAGCGGACGATTCACATAAGGATCAGTTGGGCCATGCCCAGGCGAAAGCCCCAAGTGTAGTCCGGCTGCGCAAAGAGCGGTTTCCCGCCTTTCTTAAGACCTTCGTCAGTTAGGCGTGCTTCTTCGGCGAATCCTTAAGGGCCGCGCGGTCCGGCGCAGGCACTAGCCATTTGGCTTCCCCTTAAGCGCGGCAACGACTTAAGCGCGCCAACGACGGAAATCCGCAGGCCGCGCGGCGCGGGAATCGGCCACTGCGCCGCTTTAAAGCGTCGGATCTCCGGAGGCCTAGGGTCCAGCCTTCGCGCCAGGGCCAGGGTCTCGGCAGCGCGATGCTGCCTGCGGTTCTGAAACGGGCCGACGGCGAGGGCCTGCCTTGCTACCCGGGGACCTTCAAGGCCCGAAACCTGCCCTTCTTTCGACGGCACGGTTCAAGATCATACTCGACGAGGTCGAGCCGGCAGCCGATGCCCGCGCTGGGCCTTCCTGCGCGAACCGCGGTACGCAAGGGGCGTCTCAGCCGGACTTGGTCCCCGATTCCGTTTGCAAACGCTCCATAAAGTCCACGATCCGATTGAAATTCACTCCAAAGTCGCCGATCCCGTCGCGCGACTTTGATCGCATATCCACGATACTCTTGCCGTTGTCGGCTGGCTTCACCCGGATGACGAAGTCATCCTTGAAACGAAACAGGCTCGATGTCGAGACTCCTTCGATGGTCCGGGTTTTCGGATCGGCATAAGAGATTTCCCAGCTCGGCATCTGCCTGGCGAGCGCCTCGACCTTCGCGAAGGTCGCATCCGTGTCGGAATCCATCGCCATCGATCCAATTGGCGGTCGTTTGGCGTAGCCCTGTTTTTGCGCGTTCTCATACTTGGCCGCGTTGTACTTCATATCGCGCGCGCTGTTCTCGACGACCTCGGTTGCGTGGACGAACTCCGGCGGATCGGTGAAATCGGTCGTGATGTCGTTGATCGGCGGGTAACCTGACGAAAAACGCACTACAATGAGCACCAAGAATAGCGCCGCTATGAGCCCGCTGACTCCCGCCCCGAACACCGCCCGCGGCCTCCATACCCGCGATTCGCCTCGGCGCGTGAAAAAGAGCCCGATTAGCCCGAGTATCAACCCCAAAAAGGCGACCAGCCCACCAAGAATGAACATCGAGAAACCGCGAAAGGCGGGGAACAATCCAAAATGCGCTCCCAGCGGTCCGGCGGCGAAAAGCGACAAGGCAATCAGCGCATCAAAGAATGACAGCCACGCAGGTATCATAAGCTTCCTATCTCCCTGAGCGCTCGACCACGAAGCCTACTGTTTGATCCCGGTTACTACAAACTGCGGTAGTACGAACAGGTACCTCCCCCAAGCGATGGCGTGGTCGATATCCTTAAGCCATGCCTCGACCTCGCCCTGCGCGACGCCCGCGTCGATCGCGTAGCGCGCGAAACTCGCCCGCTGCATCGCTACCGCTGCGCCCCGAGTATCTGCGCCCGTCATGATCGCCACCTTTACCCCTTCCAGTCCGGCCGCGCGAAACAGGCCATGCAGTCTTCGGCCGATGCGCGGTTCTTTTATGGCTATCTCACGGGCTTTGCGAATTATCCGATCGCTTCGCTCCTGCGCTTCCGGCCCGACTTCCAATGCGATCATTTCCCAATCGCTGTCGACCGCTGACACGATCCCACCCTTGGCCGCCACCCGCGCCATTTCCTTGATGGTCGCCTCCGCGGAGTCAACGTATTCGAGCACGTTCTTGCACCACACCCGCTCGAAGCTGCCGTCGGAAAAGGGCAAGGGCGGAAACTCGCGATTCACGAACTCGATCCGTCTCTCGACGCCCGCCCCCTGCGCCCGCTGCGCGGCGGTCGCGATAAATTCCGCGTTGATATCGATCGCGGTTACCCGCCCCGACTCCCCCACCCGCCGCGCCAGCTCCACGGTGGTTTGCCCCGGCCCCGATCCCACATCCAGCAGGCTCATTCCAGCGCGCAAATCCAAAGCCGCGACCATCGGCTCCAGTCCACGATGGAAATCGAGGATCTGCTCGTACGCCTGATGGCGCTCTGGCTCAACTTCGAGCCAATGACGCTTGTAGTAGGGCTCGGTCACCTCGCCGACTTTGCTTTAGCAGACCCCGTTTTTGCAAGCGGGCTCGTCGAATTTCCCCGCCCCATCAGGTCGCTTTGCTATCAGAAACATTGTCGAGCGGCGGCCGCCCCGCTTAGGCGATTTCATAGTGCAATCCTCAACTCCGTCAGCCGCCTCTGATACGCTTCACAAATGGCCCCACCCTCCGACCGCCAAACCAATGGCGGCACCAGTGCTTATCTGCTCTATGGCCTCATGATCGGGGCAACCGCCCTTATCTATGAGTATATTCGCTCGATCGGGGAGACCCTCGGCGCGCCCGTCGCGCACGCAACGATCTTCGGCACTCACCCGAGCCAACCGCCGCTCGACTCGTTGCTCCACGTGCTGCTCGCTCTCGTAATCGTGATCGCGCTAGCCCGCGGGCTGGGCAACATCTTCCGCTTCTTCCATCAGCCGCCGGTCATCGGCGAAATCATTGCCGGAATTATCCTTGGACCATCGGTTTTCGGACACCTCGGTCACGGGTTTTCGACGTTTGTTCTGCCGCCCGAAATCGCGCCTTTTCTCAATGTCATTTCCCAGGTCGGCATCATCCTGTACATGTTCCTGGTCGGCCTCGAACTCGACCCCGCGCTCCTTCGACAACACGGCCACGCCACGGTGGCGATTTCGCACGCCAGCATCATCGCACCGTTTACGCTCGGCGCCCTGCTCGCCCTGTTCCTCTATCCGCGGCTCTCCACCAGCGACGTTCCTTTCAACTGCTTCGCGCTTTTTTTGGGCGTTTCAATGTCGGTGACGGCCTTCCCGGTGCTCGCACGCATCCTCACCGATCGCCGCATCCACAAGACCCGGATGGGCGCGATCGCGCTGACCTGCGCCGCCGTCGATGACATCACCGCTTGGTGCCTACTCGCCTTCGTCGTCGGCGTGGTCCAAGCCCGCAGCGGCGGCGCGATTGCCACCTTCGCGATGGCGATCGGATACGTCGGCTTAATGATTTTTCTAGTTCGCCCTGCGATGGGCCGCCTCTCGCGCGTTTACGGCAACCGAGGCCGCCTGACTCAGGGGGTGATGGCGAGCGTGTTTGTGATGCTGCTCCTCTCCGCGCTTGCCACCGAGCTCATCGGCATCCACGCGATTTTCGGCGCATTCGCGCTCGGCGCGGTTGTTCCACACGACAGCGGCATGGCACGCGAGCTCACCGACCGCCTCGAAGACGTCATCATCGTGCTGCTCCTGCCAGCTTTTTTTGCTTTCACCGGTATGCACACCCAGATCGGATTGCTGGACAGTCCGGCGCAATGGGCGATCTGCGCGTTGATCATTCTGGTCGCGTCGGCGGGTAAGTTCGGCGGCAGTTTCGTGGCCGCGCGACTAACCGGCCTGGGATGGAACGACTCGTCCGCACTCGGCGTTCTGATGAATACACGGGGCCTGATGGAACTGATCGTCCTCAACATCGGCCTGGAACTCAATGTCATCTCGCCGACACTTTTCGCGATGCTCGTCTTGATGGCGTTGGGTACCACCTTCGCAACCACCCCCATGCTGCACCTGATCACGCGAGGTAGAAATCTCGCCGAAGAGGATGAAACGGCCAAAGCGCCCATCGCTCCGCGCCCCGCCCTGCTCCATCCTGAGCGCACCTCCGACCGGCGCGCGATCCTAGTCCCGATTTCCAACCCCGAAGGCGTAGCCACCCTGGTCGATCTCGCGCTTGCGGCGACTCAACACGGCGACCCGCCGCCGCATATCCTCTCTTTCGCGCGGCCGCCGTCGGGCGGCGTCCGCTCAGGCCTTCGGGAAGCCGACCGACGGGTCACAGCGCACACGCCGGCTCTCGAAGTCGCCCTCGACTACGCCCGGGCTTGCGGCGCTACCATCATGCCGCAGGCCCAATGGACTGCCGACCCGGCGGGCGAAATTCTTAAGACCGCGCGCAAAGAACGGATCGGGTGGCTGCTGCTGGGCTCTCATCGGCCGGTCTTCGGCGCGGATTTCAAGGGCGGCGTGGTCGGCGCGATTCTCGATCATATAGGCGAGCTTCAAATTCAGGTCGGCGTTGTGCTCCACAGCGGTGAGAGTCCGTTCGACTCCTCAGCCGAGCGTCCTCTCGACCGCGTGACTGCGGTGGTCGACAACACTCCGCATGGTCACGCATCTCTCGATCTCGCCACCCGCATCGCTCAGCACCGCAATTGCGCCCTTCACGCGGTGATAGTCCCGAAAGAGGGCACCGAGCCCGAGCCCGACTTGGCCGCACAGCTTCGCGAAATCAGCCGCACGGCCGGGCGCTGGCTCAACACCGACGTCTTGACCGAGCGCACCGCCGCTCAGCTCGCGCTCAAGACTCCCGGACGCCTGGTCGTGCTGGGCAGCAATCTGGTTGACGAATTTGGCTTGCCGGCCTACGAAATATCCGAGGGTGCCCGATGCGTCGTTGTCACGCGCGGCACCACGGTCGGGCAGGCCTACGGGTTGTCTTCGGCCGCCGATCTCCCCGCCGCGGTCTCGGCCACTTCTTAAGGGTGCTGGTAGTCAAACGCGGCGGCCGATACCGGGCGCTGACGCCCCAACGCTGGAATCGTGGACAAGGTTGCTAAGCCATCGACGCGCCGCTCGCTGAAGGGGGCGCGAGGCACGGGGCGAGGGCGGAGTAGGGTGGGCAGCGGGAGGATGCCGGAGTCGCCCACGGAACGGACCTGGGGCACTCCGAAGCCAAAGCCGCGGACCCTAAGCTGGTTTGGGCTTCAGGTGCGGCCCTACCTTGGCCGAATTTCGTCGCGTACAATAGCGATCTTTCGCAATGGCCACTGAAGTCGACAGAATCAAGCAACTCCGCGACCTGATCGCTCGCCGAATCGTCGTCCTCGACGGCGCATTCGGCACTTCGATTCAGGACATGAACCTCTCGCCCGCCGATTTCGGCGGGCCCGACCTCGAAGGATGCAACGAAAATCTGGTCCGCACCCGTCCCGATCGCATCCGGGCCATGCACGACAGCTTCCTGGAGGCCGGCGCAGATATCATCGAGACTGCCAGCTTCGGCTCGACGCCGCTGGTGCTGGCGGAATATGGTCTGCAGGATCAGGCACGTGAAATAAGCCGTCTCTCGGCAAAGATCGCGCGCGAAGCAGCCGGCGCCGCCAGCACTTCCGACCGACCGCGCTTCGTCGCCGGTTCGATGGGTCCGACCACCAAGACCATCTCGGTCACCGGCGGCGTCACCTTCGATGCCATGGCTGCCGCCTACGAGGAACAGGCGCTCGGCTTGATCGAAGGCGGTGCTGATCTACTTCTTGTAGAGACGGTTCAGGACACTCTCAATTGCAAAGCGGCGCTGGTCGGGATCGAAAACGCCGCCGCCAAGCTCGGCACCGCCGCCCCGATTGCGATCTCCGGCACCATCGAAACGATGGGCACCCTGCTCGCAGGCCAAGATGTCGACGCCTTCTATACCTCGCTCGCCCATCGCGATCTGCTCTGGCTCGGCCTCAACTGTGCCACCGGCCCCGATTTCATGACCGACCATCTGCGCACGCTCTCAGAAATCTGCCGCTTCCCGGTGGCGTGCGTTCCCAACGCCGGCCTGCCTGACGAGGAGGGCCGTTACAACGAAACGCCCGAGATGATCGCGCGCAAGCTCGAACGCTTCGCCCAAAGCGGATGGATCAACTTGGTCGGAGGTTGCTGCGGCACCACGCCCGAACACATCCGCTTGCTGGTAGAAATGTCCTCGGGCAAGAAGCCGCGCAGTCCCTCGAAGCTCATACGATGCGCGGTCTCGGGCATTGAAAGTCTCGTGATCGATCGGGATACGCGCCCGGTCATCGTCGGCGAGCGCACCAATGTGCTCGGCAGCCGCAAGTTCAAGCGTCTGATCAACGAAGGCAACTTCGAGCAAGCGTCCGAAGTCGGCCGCTTGCAAGTCCGTCGCGGCGCGCATGTTCTCGATGTCTGTCTGCAGGACCCCGACCGCGACGAAACCGCCGACCTCACGCGCTTTCTTGAAATGGTCGTGAAGAAGGTCAAAGTGCCTCTCATGATCGACTCGACCGATGCGCGCGTGCTCGAAGAAGCGCTCAAACGCTCGCAGGGCAAGGCGCTGATCAATTCGATCAATCTCGAAGACGGCGAGGAAAAATTCGAGCGCGTGATCCCGCTCGTCCGCCGCTACGGTGCCATGGTGGTGGTCGGCTGCATCGACGAGGACAAAGCGCAGGCACAAGCCGTCACCCGCGAACGCAAGCTTCAGATCGCAACTCGCTCCTACAATTTATTAACTGGGAAATACGGTCTGGCGCCGGAGGACGTCGCCTTCGACGCGCTGGTCTTCCCGGTCGGCACTGGCGATAAAAACTATATCGGCTCGGCGGTGGAGACCATCGAAGGCATCCGCGCAATCAAGCAGGCGCTGCCGCGCGCAAAGACCGTCCTGGGTGTCTCCAACGTATCCTTCGGGCTCCCCGACGCCGGACGCGAAGTGCTGAACTCCGTGATGCTGTACCACTGCGTACAGGCCGGATTAGACCTCGCGATCGTCAACGCCGAGAAGCTCGAACGCTACCCCTCGATTCCCGAAACAGAGCGCAAGCTCGCCGAAGACCTGATCTGGTGGCGCGGCGACGATCCGATCGCTGCCTTCGCCGCTCATTTTCGCAACAAGAAAACCAAGCCGTCGATGGAGTCACGCAAAGCACTTCCCCTGAATGAGCGGCTCCCACTCTACATCCTCGAAGGCTCCAAGGACGGACTGCGCGAGGATCTCGATGAAGCACTTAAGTCATCGGACCCTCTCGAAATCATCAACGGCCCCTTGATGAAGGGAATGGACGAAGTAGGCCGCCTGTTCAACGCCAATCAGATGATAGTCGCCGAAGTCCTCCAGTCCGCCGAAGCCATGAAGGCGGCGGTCTCCCATCTCGAACCGCACATGGAAAAGAGCGAGAGCGCCAACAAGGGTACGATTCTGCTCGCGACCGTCAAAGGCGATGTTCACGATATCGGTAAAAATCTCGTTGAAATTATCCTGAGCAACAACGGCTACCAGATCGTCAATCTCGGCATCAAAGTCCCGCCCGACGAACTCATCAAAGCCTTTAAAGCTCATCAGCCCGACGCGATCGGGCTCTCTGGCCTGCTGGTGAAGTCCGCTCAGATGATGGTGATCACGGCGCAGGACCTCAAGAATGCCGGCATTCGATGCCCGATTCTGGTCGGTGGCGCGGCGCTCTCCAATCGCTTCACGCGCATGAAGATCGCGCCTGAGTATGACGGCTTGGTTGTGTACGCTAACGACGCGATGAATGGTCTCGACCTCGCGGGCCGGATAATGGATCCCGCCCGTCGCGAGTTGCTGGCGAGTCATCTGGCAGCCGAAACCAATCGATTGCTGGACTCGCCGCGGACGCAGGCCGCGCCTGCCTCCGCGGGTGGGGTCAAATCTTCGATCCGCCAGGATGTAGAGATTCCTAAACCCCCCGACCTAAAGCTGCACGTGCTGCGCGATTACGATCTGGGCGAAATCTTCCCTTTCATCAATCCGGCGATGCTCTACACCCGCCATCTGGGCTTCAAAAACTTCGCGCACGCGCTGGCCGCAAACGATCCCAAGGCAATCGAATTGCGCGATCGAGTCGCGGCGATCGAAGAGGAGATGCTGCGGCGCGCCGACATCAAGGCCGGCGCGGTTTACAAATTCTTCCCCGCGCAGTCTTACGGCGAAAGCATTTCCATCTACAGTTCGGACGGCAAAAGCGTGCTCGAATCCTTCATTTTCGGCCGCCAGGCCGCGGACCAAGGCTTGTCCTTGGCTGATTTTGTGGCGCCGCGCGGCACCGAGCGG
Organism: Binataceae bacterium (SeqCode); assembly: GCA_036494985.1. Lineage (GTDB taxonomy): Bacteria > Desulfobacterota > Binatia > Binatales > Binataceae > DASXNP01. Next base: position 1,018 of record DASXNP010000393.1, on the reverse strand, counting down.
ATGGACTACATCGCGATGTTCGCGACCACGGTCGGCCCCGGGGTGCGCGCGCTCGCCGACCAATGGAAAAACGCCGGTGACTACCTGAAATCGCACATCCTGCAGGTTCTGGCGCTCGAAGGCGCCGAAGCCTTCGCCGAGCTACTTCATCAGAAGATCCGCGCGATGTGGGGCTTTGCCGATCCCGAAGGACTCAAGAAAAAGGACCTCTTCCAGGCGCGCTATCGCGGCCGCCGGGTTTCCTTCGGATATCCGGCCTGCCCCCGCCTCGAAGATCAGGAGCAGCTGTTTCGCGCGCTGGAGGTCGAAAAGAACCTTGGCGTTCACTTGACCGAAGGCTACATGATGGAGCCTGAGGGTTCGGTCAGCGCGATGGTCTTCCACCATCCGCAAGCGCGGTACTTCGCGCTCTCCCCGACCGACATCGAACGCCTCGAACGCCAGCTCGATTCGCGCTATCCGCGGGACTCAGATCGCGTGCGCGACGGCGTCGCCGGACGGTGACGGTGACAGGCTCATTTCCGGGCCGGGGCCGCGCAAGCGAAAAGGCCGTCCTGAGTCCACCGAGAAAATCCCCCCGGGATCTCTTTAACGCTAGCCCAGCGTTTTGATCGCGCGTTCGATCCGATCGAACGCCTCTTTGAGTTTCGCCAACGAGGTAGCGTACGAAATCCGAATATGATTCGGTGCGCCGAAGTCGTTTCCGCCAACTGTTGAGACGCGCCCCTCTTCGAGGAGAAACTCCGCGACGCTGTTGCCATCGCTAAGGGTTGCTTTGCTCCAACGCTTACCGATCAAGGCTGATACGTTAAGAAAGGCGTAAAATGCCCCCGCGGGTACATTCGGCAGCGCGATGCCTTTTATCGAGCGCGCACGCTCGACTACAAACTCGCGCCGCGCGCGAAACTCCTTGAGCATCACCGGCAGCTCGCCCTGCGGCCCGTTGAGCGCTTCGATCGCCGCCGCTTGGCTGATCGAGCTCGGGTTCCCGCTGTTCTGACCTTGCAGGCGTCCCGCC
>DASXNP010000392.1:0-8104 GCA_036494985.1 Binataceae bacterium (SeqCode) | reverse complement strand
CCGCGCGTTCGTCCACAATCACCGTCAGATGACTGGTGCGCTTGAGGATCGGGGTCGAATGCATGTGCGCGCGCATCAGGCGGCGCTTGATGGTCGGCGCGGCATCCGCGACTGCCTGTTTGACGTAAAGCCGGTCTTCGTCGATGTTCTGTTGGTTGCGGGCGTTGGCTACCGCCGAGAGCAGAGTTTTCGCGACGAATTTCGCCCCCTTCTTGGGCGTGAATTCCAAGATCGAAACGGCGGCGTCGAGCTTCTTGCCTTTGATCAGTGCGCATACCAGGCGCAACTTCTGCGGCGATATTCTAAGGAACCTGGTTTTGGCTACCGCTTCCATCAAAAGCTCGTTCTCAAGTCTAGGCCTGGCGCGCGGGAGCCGCCGGTGCAGCCGGGGCTGCGGCCGCCCTTACTTCGCCCCTGCGATCACCCGCATGGCCATGAAACAGGCGGGTCGGCGAAAATTCGCCGAGCTTGTGTCCCACCATATTCTCGGTGCAATACACCGGCACGAACTTGTTGCCGTTGTGAACCGCGAAAGTCAGCCCGACCATGTCGGGAAAAATCGTCGAACGCCGCGACCAGGTTTTGATTACGCGCTTCTCGCCCGAGCTCTGCGCGGCCTCCACTTTCTTTTTCAAATGGCCGTCGATAAACGGCCCCTTTTTCAATGACCTTGGCATCTGGTGTGCTGACCCGCTTACGACCCCTAACCGCGCGCTCCGCGCGGACGCTTGCTTATGATTAACTGGTCCGAGTGCTTCTTGGGGTGACGGGTCTTGTAGCCCTTGGCGGGCTGGCCCCACGGAGAAGTCGGATGATTGCCTTTTGAGCGTCCCTCGCCGCCGCCGTGAGGGTGATCGACCGGGTTCATGGCGACGCCGCGCACGTGACTGCGCCATCCGAGGTGGCGATTTCTGCCGGCCTTTCCCACCGAAATATTCTCGAACTCGAGGTTCCCGACCTGGCCGATGGTCGCGCGGCATTCGGCTTGGACCATCCGCTGCTCGCCCGACGGTAGCTTGAGCAGCGCCATCTTGCCCTCCTTCGCCATCAATTGCGCCATCGTGCCCGCTCCGCGCGCCAGCTTGGCGCCTGCGCCGGGCTTAAGTTCGATCGCATGGACGAAGGTGCCCACCGGGATGCTTTTCAGTGGCAATGCGTTGGCGGGCTTGATGTCGGCCCGCTCGCCCGATTCGACCTGATCGCCGACCTTTAGTCCGCCGGGAGCCAGGATATAGCGCTTGTCGCCGTCTCGGTAATGGAGCAAAGCAATATTGGCCGAACGGTTGGGATCGTATTCGAGCGACGCCACCAGCGCCGCAATGCCGTCCTTTTGGCGCTTGAAATCGATCAAGCGAAGTTGGCGCTTGTGCCCGCCTCCGCGATGGCGGTTGGTCATCCGGCCGCGATTGTTGCGGCCCCCCGACTTGGTAAGCGGCGCCAGCAGCGCTTTCTCGGGAGCCTTCTTGGTCAGAGCAGAAAAGTCCGCCATCTGCATGAAGCGCTGGCCGGGAGTGCGTGGGTTGAGCTGTATAATCGCCATCGTTGTTTACTGAACGGGTTCTATAGACCCTCGAAGAATTCGATCTTGTCGCCCTCTTTGAGCGTTACGTACGCCTTCTTCCAATCCGAACGCCTGCCCACGCTGCGCCCGTGGCGTCGAACCTTGCCCAAAAGATTTGAGGTGCGGACTTTCACCACCGTCACCTTAAAACGCTCCTCGACTACGTCGCGAATTGCACCCTTGGTCACATCCGGACGCACCCGAAACACGACCTGATTGGACTGCTCGTTAACGAGGGTTCCTTTTTCGGTGACCAGCGGACCGATGATCACGCCGTCATCCATTGGATACTTCCTGATGGGCGCGACCCATGAGGCGCGCTTCGATCGATTTCGCGACCGCCGCCGACAGCACCAGTTCGTCGTACTTCAAAACGTCGTAGACGTTGAGGCCGGCTGCGTCTAGAACCTTGTGGGCGGCGAGGTTTCGCGCCGCCCGTCCAAACCTGGCCTCATCCTTGCCGATCACGATCAAGGCGTGCTTCACGCCAAGCTTGTCGAGGGCGGCTTTCGCGGCCTTGGTCTTGAGCTCGGAGAGCTCGAGCTTTTCGCAAACCAGCAGCTTGCCTTGCCGGGCGCGATCCGAAAGCGCGATGCACAAGGCCTTGCTCAGCGCCTTCTTGGGCATCTTGTACGAATAATCGCGTGGCAGAGGGCCGAAAATCGTTCCGCCCTTGCGCCACAGTGGCGAGCGGGTCGAGCCGGCGCGCGCATTGCCGGTGCCCTTTTGCCGGTAAGGCTTTTTGCCGCCGCCGGATATAAGGCCGCGGGTCTTAGTCGACGCGGTACCGAAACGCCGATTCGCCATTTGCATGCGCACCGCTTCGTGAAGCAGTGAGGCGTTTCCCTGGTTGGCGAAAACTTGCCCCGCGAGTTCGATTTCGCCCCCGGATTCGTCACCCGCCGAAAACAGCGGGAGCTTTATCGAAGCGTACTGCTCGTGCTCAGCCACTGGCTCGCTCCGCTTCGGTTCGCCGATGTTTAACCGCGTGCCTTACTTCGACAATCGACCCGTCGGCACCTGGCAGCGCGCCGGCTATCAGCACGCCGTCGTCGTCGGGCAGGATTTCGATCACGGTCAGATTGGGAATGGTCGCCGTGCGGTTGCCCATCTGCCCCGCCATCCGCAGCCCCTTGAACACCCGGCCGGGGAACGATCGGTTGCCGATCGAGCCGCCATGGCGAAAGTACTCGTGGGTCCCGTGCGACCCCGGAAAACCGGCAAAGTGGTGGCGCTTGATGACGCCCGCATAGCCGTGACCTTTGGACACGCCGCGAACGTCTACCCGGTCACCGGGCTTGAATACCTCGCCGGCTCCCAGCTTCTGGCCCAGCCGGAGTTGGTCTTCGCCGACGCGTTGGAACTCGCCGACCGCAATTCCGGGCGCAACTTCGCTCTTGGCGAAGTGGCCTCTTTCGGGCTTGCGCACCCGCGAAAGCTTTTTGCGTCCATACGAGACCTGGACCGCTTCGTAGCCGTCGGTGGCATCGGTCTTCAGCTGCGTGACGACACACGGGCCGAGCGCTACGACCGTGACCGCGCGAACCTGTCCGGCCTGGTCGGTCACCTGGGTCATCCCTAGCTTCTTGCCGATTAATCCGTTAACCACGGCGCTACTCGAGCTTGATCTCAACGTCCACGCCCGCGGCCAGGTCGAGTTTGCCCAGCGCATCGATGGTCTGCTGGGTCGGTTCGATCACATCCAGCAAGCGTTTGTGGGTGCGAATTTCGAAGGCCTCGCGCGACTTCTTGTCGACATGCGGCGATCGATTGACGGTAAACCGCTCGATTCGAGTCGGCAGCGGAATCGGACCGGCCACCCGGCCCCCCGTGCGACGAATCGTATCGACGATGTCGCGCACCGACTGGTCAAGCAGCCGGTAGTCGTAGGCTTTGAGCCTTATTCTGATCTTTTCGTTCATCGTTGCGTCGCCACAATTCCCGCCCGGCCCGCGATTGCGTCTCGGGGCGCTGGCCGCCTTACTTTTCGATCTTCGCGACCACTCCGCGGCCGACTGTTCGCCCGCCCTCGCGGATCGCGAAGCGCAGGCCCTCATCCATTGCGATCGGGGTAATCAGCTCGCCGCTAATCTCGATGTTGTCGCCGGGCATCACCATCTCGGTACCTTCGGGCAGATTCAAAACCCCGGTGACGTCGGTCGTGCGGAAGTAAAATTGCGGCCGATAGCCGTTGAAAAACGGAGTATGCCGTCCGCCCTCATCCTTGGTCAGTACGTAGGCCGACGCGCTGAACTTGGTATGGGGCGTAATCGACCCCGGTGCCGCCAGAACCTGTCCACGCTCGACGTCTTCACGCTTGAGACCGCGCAGCAACACGCCAACGTTGTCGCCGGCTTGACCTTCATCGAGAATTTTGCGGAACATCTCGACCCCGGTCACGACGGTCTTTTGGGTATCGCGGAAGCCCACGATTTCGATCTCCTCGCCCACCCTCACCTTGCCGCGGTCGACCCGGCCGGTAACCACCGTACCGCGCCCCGAGATCGAGAACACATCTTCGATCGGCATCAGGAAGGGCTTGTCGGTCTCGCGCTTGGGCTCCTTGATGTAGCTATCCACCGCCGCCATCAGATCCAGAATCGGTTTGCAGTTGGCGCAATCGTCCTTGCCGCAACCGCACTCCAGCGCTTTCAGAGCGCTGCCGCGGATTACGGGAACCTCATCGCCGGGATAGTCGTACTTCTTGAGCAGGTCGCGCACTTCAAGTTCAACCAGGTCGAGCAGCTCGGGGTCGTCGACCATATCAACCTTATTTAGGAAAACGACCATCGCCGGAACCCCGACCTGATGGGCCAAGAGGATGTGTTCGCGGGTCTGCGGCATCGGTCCATCGTTGGCTCCAACCACCAGGATCGCGCCGTCCATCTGGGCGGCACCGGTGATCATGTTCTTGATGTAGTCGGCATGTCCCGGACAATCGACGTGGGCGTAATGGCGATTGACGGTCTCGTACTCGACGTGCGCAATCGAAATTGTAATTCCGCGCTCCTTTTCTTCGGGCGCCTTGTCGATCTGATCGAACGCGACAAATTTGGCGAGCTTTTTAGCAGCCAAGACCTTTGTGATCGCCGCGGTGAGCGTGGTCTTGCCGTGATCGATATGCCCGATCGTGCCGATGTTCGCGTGCGGCTTAGTTCTTTCAAATTTTGCCTTGCCCATTGTCCTAACCTCTTGATCCAACCTCTCTTGGGCGAGGTTGCTAGGCCCGCTTGCGGGCTTCGCTTTCCCCGTCACGCGCGGTCAATTCTTCAAATACGGAATGCGGCACTTGTTCGTAGGCCGCAAATTGCATCGTGTAGGTAGCGCGGCCCTGAGTCAGCGAGCGCAAACGCGTCGAATAGCCGAACATCTCGCCGAGCGGGACGCGCGCCTTGACTACTTGCGCGGTGCCGCGGCCTTCCATGCTGGAAATCTTGCCGCGCCGGGAGCTCAGGTCGCCGATGACGTCCCCCATGAAATTCTCGGGCGTAACCACTTCGACTTCCATGATCGGTTCGAGCAAGACCGCTCCGGCCCTGCCGGCGGCCTCTTTGAAGGCCATCGAACCGGCGATCTTAAACGCGATTTCGGATGAGTCCACCTCATGGTACTTGCCATCGAGCAGCGACGCTTTGACGTCCACCATCGGGTAGCCGGCGACTACCCCGGACTCCATGGCTTCCCTGATTCCGGCTTCGACCGATGGAATGAAATTCCTCGGTATGGAGCCGCCCTTGGTGGCGTCCACGAACTCGAACCCCACGCCCTTGCCCAACGGCTCGATTCGAATATCGACCACCCCGAACTGGCCGTGGCCCCCGGTCTGACGCACAAAACGCCCTTCGGCCTCCACCGATTTGCGAATCGTCTCGCGATAGGCTACTTGGGGCTTGCCGACGTTCGCGTCAACTTTAAATTCCCGCAGCAGGCGATCGACGATGATCTCGAGGTGTAATTCACCCATCCCGGCGATTATCGTCTGCCCGGTCTCCTGATCGCTGTTGACGCGGAACGACGGGTCTTCCTTGGACAGCTTGCTCAGCGACTCGCCGAGCTTATCCTGGTCAGCCTTGGTTTTGGGCTCGATCGCAATTCTGATAACCGGCTCAGGAAACTCGATGGCTTCGAGCACGATCGGCGCGGCGGGATCGCAAATTGTGTCTCCGGTGGTGGTGTCACGCAGCCCAAGCGCGCAAATGTCGCCCGCGAGCACCTCTTGAATCTCCTCGCGTTTGTTGGCGTGCATCTTGACCAATCGTCCGATTCGCTCGCGTTTGCCCTTGGTCGAGTTGAGCACCGAGCTGCCGCTCTCAAGACGGCCGGAATAGACCCGGATGAAGGTAAGCGTTCCGACATACGGATCGGTCATGATTTTAAAGGCCAGCGCCGAGAACGGCGCGTCGTCGCGGGGCAAGCGCTCTTCCTCGCGGTCGCCGACTCTGCCGACCACCGGCGGCCTGTCGAGCGGGGAAGGCAGGTAGTCCACCACCGCGTCGAGCATCGGCTGTACGCCCTTGTTGCGGAAGGCCGAACCCAGGAGGGTCGGGACCAGCGCCATCTTGACGGTGGCGGCCCGAATCGCCGCACGGATCGCGGCGGGTTCCGGCTCTCGGCCCTCCAGGTACAGCTCCATGATCTTTTCGTCGTGGTCAGCGATCGTCTCGATCAGCTTCTCGCGGTATTCGGCTGCCGCTTGTTTGAGATTCTCGGGAATCGGCTCGAACCTGAACTCGGCGCCCAGCGTGTCTTTCTCCCAGATAACCGCCCGTTGCTCGATGAGGTCGACGATGCCACTGAACTTCTCCTCTGCTCCGACCGGGAGGTGGAGCAAGAGCGGAACCGCGTTGAGCTTTTCTTTGAGGTCGTTGTAGGTGCGTTCGAAGGTCGCGCCGATCCGGTCCATCTTGTTAATGAACGCAAGGCGCGGAACGCGATACTTGTCGGCCTGGCGCCATACGGTCTCCGACTGCGGCTCGACCCCGGCAACCGCATCAAACACCGCCACCGCGCCATCGAGGACCCGCAGACTGCGCTCGACTTCGATGGTGAAGTCGACGTGACCGGGCGTATCGATAATGTTGACTCGGAAGTCGCGCCACGAGCAGGTGGTGGCGGCGGAAGTAATGGTGATTCCGCGCTCCTGCTCCTGCACCATCCAATCCATGGTCGCGGTGCCTTCGTGAACTTCGCCGAGTTTGTAATTGACCCCGGTGTAGAAAAGCACCCGCTCGGTGGTGGTAGTTTTGCCGGCGTCGATCTGCGCCATGATGCCGATGTTGCGCACTCGTTCGATTGGTACTTCGCGAGCCATTTGAAAACTACTTGCTAGTTACCAGCGATAGTGGGCAAAGGCGCGGTTCGCTTCCGCCATCCGATGGGTATCTTCGCGCTTTTTGACCGCACCGCCGCGATTCGCGGCCGCTTCGAGGATTTCCGCGGCCAGCCGTTCCTGCATCGACTTTTCGTTACGGGCCCGCGCCGCAACTACCAGCCACCGCATGCCCAGCGAGGTGCGCCGCACGGGACGCACTTCGAGTGGAACTTGATAGTTGGCACCCCCCACGCGCCGCGAGCGAACCTCCACGGCGGGCCGGATATTCTCGAGCGCGCGCTTGAAAACCGTCAGCCCGTCTTCCTTGGTGCGATCCGCGACCGTCACCAGAGCGCCGTAGAAAATCCGTTCGGCGAGCGACTTTTTGCCGCGTTCCATCACCGTGTTGATGAACTTCGCAACCGTCCGGTCGTGGAATTTGGGGTCGGGAGAGACTTCCCGCACCCGGGTCTGTCCTTTACGAGGCATGGTGTCTTACTTGGGTTTCTTGGAGCCGTATTTTGAGCGGCCTTTGCGTCGATCCTGCACGCCGATCGAATCGAGGGTACCCCTAACGACGTGATAACGGACCCCCGGAAGATCCTTCACCCGCCCGCCGCGGATCAGTACCACCGAATGCTCCTGGAGATTGTGACCGACGCCAGGGATATAGGTCGTCACTTCATAGCCGTTGGAGAGACGCACGCGAGCAACCTTACGCAATGCCGAATTGGGCTTCTTGGGGGTGGTGGTCTTGACTTGAGTACAGACCCCGCGCTTTTGCGGCGAGTTTTGCAGGGCAGGCGCGCTGGTCTTGTAGCGTTTCTTTACCCGCGCACCGCGGATCAGCTGATTAATAGTCGGCACGAGATGGTCTCTTGCAATACAAAAGTCGGCTCAAGCAAACGCAATCGGTTGTCCTGTCGCTAGCTGTCGCGACGCCGGCTTATCCGGTTTCGGCGACCCCCTTAAGGGCCTGATTCTCACCGAACCGGAACACCGGCGTCTAAACGAACACCCAAGGGCTCAATCGCCCTTGGGCGAATCAAAATAATTACGGGAAAGCAGCGGCGAAGTCAACTTCTGATGAGGTCAACTTCTCTGGTAGCCCGGTGCCGCTTCCAGTTCTAAGAGGCGCAGGACCGGCCGCCTCCGGCCCGGTGAAGGCAATCGATGATTCGCCGATTAGGCAAGCACCAAAGCCCAACATCACCCAAGCTCGCCTTTTACCC
>DASXNP010000391.1:0-3776 GCA_036494985.1 Binataceae bacterium (SeqCode) | reverse complement strand
GCGAGTTCTTGGCGCCTCTAGCCATCTCTTGAGATCTGCCGGACTTCGCAGGACTTGCCGGCTTCCGCTTGTCCCTTGGTGACATGGCGCGATCGACGAGGGCTTGAAACGGGGTGTTTGCCAGAGCACCGGCATCGGCGGCTCGCAGGAAGCGGTGTGCCGCGTGATGACTTTAAATAAATGCCGCAAGGCCCCACACGAACTGCTCGCCACGAGATCCTCCCGCAAGTGCCCCAGATCGACAACGTGCCGAAGAAGCTCGGTTAGCAAGCGGCGCCACTGACCTTCCATTTCCAGAATCTGGTTCCTAACGGGCCCTCAATGTCATCGAGCTCGAATAGACCAGCGGCCACCGGACACTTTCCCGTCAGCCCCCGCGCTGCGCCCACCCAAACCAATTGCGAACCAATGTCCGCAAGCGGGGAAAACCCTCGTTTTCTATCGTCGACGGCTCGACCACCCGCCCCATTGCGAACTCCGCCATGTGCGTGAGCAATTCGAGCTGAACATCTTCATTCGAGCGGAAATGGGCGAACAGTCCGCTTTTCGCCATTCCCACCTGATCGGCCAAGACTCCGAGGGTGACCCCGCCCAAGCCTGCTTGGCTCATTAGAGCCAGCCCCTGTTGCAGAATCCGTTCACACGTTGAAGTCGTCGAACTCAAGACTATAATGACAGCACGACCGGTCGTTCGTAGCCAAGTCGCCGCCAAAACAGATCCGCGACGACACGCTTGGTGCGGTGCGGGGGTTCGACTTTTGGACCGGGGATATGGCACAGAGAGTGCCAGATTCCCCTGCGTAGTGCTCTAACGGGGTCGTCAAAGGCGAGGTGTTTCGATGGCTGAATCCAAAGCGCGGCGAATGTGGGCTCTTCCGGGCGCGGAGCTTACCGCACCGATGTCGCTGCTGATGCAGGGCGGCGATAGCAACACGATTCTGACGCTGCCCTGTCCTTCTTTTCTGATCGAACACCCCAAAGGCCTGGTGCTCTTCGACACCGGCTGCAACCCCAAGATTATCGATGACGCGATCGGCTATTGGGGTGAGATTGCACGCCATCTACCGCTCAAATGGAAAAAGTCCGACACCCTCGATCAGCAGATAAGGGGCGTCGGTTACAAGACCGAGGACGTTAAGTACGTCATCTTGTCGCACGCGCATCTGGATCACGCGGGAGGCTTGACCTATTTTCCCAAAGCGAAGTTCCTCGCCGGCGCCAACGAGCTGCGCTATGCATATTGGCCCGAGGCCGACCGGCGGTGGGCCTTCATCCTGGACGATTACATTCCGACTCGCGGCTACGATTGGCTCGAACTGGCGAGTGATTTCGATCTCTTTGGCGACGGAAGTCTGAAGTTCCTTCTGACGCCGGGCCATACGCCAGGCGAGTGCTCTCTATTGGTCAATCTGCCAAACCGCAAAATTTTGCTCACGGGTGACACGGTTCACGTTCGCGCGGCGCTCAATAGCGAAGCGACGATGCCGATCGATACAGACCCAATTCAGTCGGTGAAATCGATCAAACGGATCAAAGCTATTCGGGACATGCACGACGCGAGCGTCTGGATCACCCACGATCCCCAGGATTGGGCTGAGCATCCACATCAGATCGAGTAGATCGATGCCGATATACGAATGGCGATGCGGCGGCGGGCACCTCTTCGAAGTCTTGAATGCGACAGGGGCTTCGAAGAGCGGTTTGCGATGCCCGAGCTGCGGCGCAAAATCGGCGCGGGTAATTTCGACCTTCGCGATTCGTCGAGGTCTCGGGGTAGCAACCGCGTCAGATAAGGCGGCCGCGCGGGATACTGACGTCACCGGACTGAAGCCGCCGAGTTTTGCGCGGCTGTGTGGCATGGACGATTACTCTGCAACCCGGCTCGCAGCCTACAAGGTCGGGCGCGGCGCCGAATTCGACGACAAGATGGCCTCGCGACAGGAGGGGCTAGCCGCGCTCGGGAAGCCGCCGCCGAAAGCGACCTCTTCGCGCAAGCCGAAGTCTTCTGACTAGTTCGGGGCAAGCAACATGATTGGACTCAAGGAACAGACCGTGCGCGGAGAAAAAGATTTTGCGAGCCTTCGCGCGAAGCATGAGTGGCACATCCCCACCGATTACAGCGTCGTAGTCGATTGCCTCGACCGGCATACGCAGCTTCGCGACAAGGTCGCGCTGCTCTACGAAGACGATGAAGGTCATGCCGCGCGCTACACCTTTGCGCAAATGGTCGAGCTTTCGAATCGCTTCGCCAACGCTTTGCGAGGTATCGGCATCGGACGTGGCGACGTCGTCGCAGTGCATACCCCGCAGCGCCCGGAGACTGCGATCGCGCACATGGCACTCTATCGTCTGGGCGCAATTGCGCTTCCGATTTCGAAGCTGTTCGGTCCCGACGCGATTCAGTATCGGCTCGAAAACAGCTCCGCGAAAGCGATTTTGATGGAGCCTGAGACGGCCGGTAAGATGGAGGCCTTCGATCGCAAGAGTCTTCCCAATTTCAAGCACGTCATCATCACCGACGGCGAGAAAGGCGCGCTTAGCTTCGACGAGCTGATCAGCAAAGGCTCGTCGTCATTTACGATGGAGAAGTCGAACGCCGAAGATCCTGTGCTGCTAATGTACACCTCTGGCACCACCGGCAATCCAAAGGGTGTGCTGCACGTCGCGCGCTATGTGCTCGGTCACAACGGGATCGATTACTCATATAACTATCTGCGCGACGGCGACCTCTACTACAGTCCCGCCGATTGGGCTTGGGCGGGGGGATTGCTCGACGGCTTACTCGCGGTTTGGCCATACGGAATTCCGGTGCTCGCCTATCGCAGCAAGGCCCGCTTCGATCCCGACGTGACGTTGAGGCTCCTGGAAAAATATGGCGCATCGGTGGGGCTCTATCCCCCGACCGCACTCAAGGTGTTGCGCGAGGTCAAGCATCCGCGAGAGAAGTACAGACAGCTAAAGCTACGGTGCATAGTAAGCGGTGCCGAACCCGTCAGTCCGCAGCTCGCCAACTGGGTCGACGAAGAATTGCAGGTCGAATTCAATCAGGGCTTCGGCCAGACCGAGGCTAATTATTTCATTGGCACCTGCAGCGCGATCGAAAAGGCTCGACTCGAACCGTTAGGCAAACCATACCCCGGTCATGACGTCGCAATCGTCTCGCCCGAAGGCGTGGTGATGGATGCCGGCGAGAGTGGCGAGATCGCGATTCGGCGCGACTCTCCGGTTGTGATGCGCGAGTACTGGAAGAATCCGGGTGCGATGAACGACAAGTTCAAGGGTGAATGGTGCATGACCGGAGACCTGGGCCACATGGACGACGAGGGTTACGTCTACTTCCAGGGTCGCAATGACGACGTGATTAAGAGCTCGGGCTATAGGATTGGTCCTTCCGAAATCGAAGCCAAGATAATGGAGCATCAGTCAGTCGCCTCATGCGCGGTGATCGGCGTGCCCGACCCGCAACGCGGCCAGGCGATAAAAGCGTTCGTCAAACTGCTGCCAGGATTTTCGCCGTCCGACGAAATGATCAAGGAGATTCAGACGCACGTGAAAACGCGCCTTGCCGCGCACGAGGCACCACGCCAGTTCGAGTTCCTCGACGAGTTTCCCTCCACCGTCACTGGGAAGATCATGCGTCGCGAATTGCGCGCCCGCGAGGAAGCCAAACGTCCTTCTACGAAACAGCATCGAGAATCTCGCCGGTAGTTTGATCGAGTAGCTGGAAACCGAGAAGGCGGACGCGTCTACGCAGTGATTTGAGTTCGCGGGTCCGG
>DASXNP010000390.1:0-3070 GCA_036494985.1 Binataceae bacterium (SeqCode) | reverse complement strand
CTCTGCTCGAGTTCGGTCGTGTTGTTTCCGGCCGCAACCGCACTGTGGTTGGCGGATCTTCTCAATGCTCGTACCGCATTCGCGATTGCGGCAATCCTCGCCTGGGGATACGCGCTAGCGGTGGCCCTCTACACTCACATGACGCCGCCATCGCTGGGCTCGAACGGCGAGTCGACCACTCCATGAAACTTACCAAACCCCTGCAAATCGTCTCAGCAATTGCGGCTCTGGCATCGGTTCCGACCGCTTGGAGGTGCCGCCAATGACCATCATCAAGCCTAAAATTGTCGCGAAGGGCCGGATGACGATGGTCGGGCTCGAAGTCCGAACCAGCAACCGCACAGAAGCCAGCCCCACCCTCGCCAAGATTCCGCAAATGTGGAAGCGCTACCTGCAAGGGCGTCTGGCCGATCGCATCGAGGATCGGATCGATCCCAAGACGACGGTCGCTGTTTACAAAGATTACGACAGCGATCACACGGGTGAGTACTCGTACCTGGTGGGCGCCGAAGTTAAGAAACTCGGCTCAGTCCCTGCCGGAATGGTCGCGTTTAGGGTTGAACCGGCTAATTACATGATATTCGAATCGCGCGGCCCGATGCCGCAGGCCCTGGTCGACACCTGGGGCACCATCTGGCGTGACTTTTCAGAAAGCAGCGCACGCCGGCGGGCTTATCTTGCCGATTTCGAGATTCATCACGTCGACAGACCCTTGCAGGTCGCAATCTTTATCGGCGTGCGGTGAACGATCGCGCGCACAGCGCTCAGGAGAGATCCAGATGAGAGCGCCCGAACACCTCCCACGATGGATCGGACCGATCGTCGCGATTCTCGGTGCGCTGGCTTTGGTCAATGGGCTGGAGATGCTGCTGTCTCCGGTTTATTGGTACAACTTAGTACCCGGTGTCTCGGAGACTGGCCCGCTGAACACTCATCTGGTGGCTGACGCCGGCACGTTCAACATCCCGATCGGTCTCGGGTTGATGCTCGCCGCACGCGATCCGTACCGCAACGTTCTTGTGATCGCGATCGCGGCGGGCGCCGGTCTCCTCCATTCGCTGCTCCATCTGTATTCGCACGTCGCGGGCTGGCTCCCACTCGACCACCTGGGCACCGAAATCCTTGGAATCTACATCCCCGCAGCGATTCTCCTCGCCTTAATTCCGATTATCCTCAAGCGGCCAAAAGCCTCCACGACCCCGCGGCGGGTCGCAAGCTGAGAGGAAACCTTCATGCGCATTGAACCATTGAACAAGGGCCAACTCCATTGGAGCGTCCGTCCGCTCTTCTTTCTCATGAAGCGGATGTTCGGCCGCGAGCTGACGCCTTTCGGCGTGATGGCGTATCGGCCAAAACTAATCTGGGCGGTGAGCCTGCTGACCCAGGCACTGGCCGGCGTGAAGCCGGTGGCGCCGAAGCTCAAGTCGTTGATGAGCATCCGCGCGGCGCAGATGGTTGGCTGCCCCTTCTGAATAGACATCGGCTCTGCCGTTGGCAGAAAGCAGGGAATTTCCGAAGCGCAGCTTTACGATCTCGCCAATTTTGCGGCCAGTCCGCACTTCTCTGAAATCGAAAAAGCGTGCCTCCAATACTCCGAGGAGGTTACCAAGACTCCGGTTGAGGTTCCCGACGAGCTCTTCGCCGAGTTGCGCCGTTACTTCAATTCCGAGCAACTCGTAGAGCTCACCGCCGCGGTGGCGCTCGAAAACTTCCGCGCTCGTTTCAACCACGCACTCGACCTTCCCAGCGATGGCCTCTGCGAACTCCCGCCCAATCATCCGGTTCGGATGGTTGCGCTCAAATGACCGGTTTCGCATCGCCGAAAGCGTGCGCTATCGTAACCTTTCGTGAGGCCCGCGGCTCGGATCATCTCGCCCAACCTTGGATTTGTCGCATCCATCTGCGCGATTGCAGTTTTCGCCGTGCTGCTCGACTTGGCGTCGTCGCTCAAGGCGCAGGAAGTCAACGGCGAAGCCGCTGACCCTGCGGCCTCGCCGGCACCAATGGAGCTTCGGCCACCTCCAATGGTTTCGATGACCGCCGATCCTCCCTACGGACTTGCACCGCTGACGGTCGGCTTCTTGGTTGTTCCGACCGACCCCGACAACGCGGATTTCATTTCCTACCGCTGGAATTTCGGCAACGGATCGGTGGGAACGCTGCCGCCGCTAATGACCTATGAGACCTACACCAACCCGGGCACTTACACCGTGACCATGACGGCGACTACCGCCGACGGCCGAAGCGTGACTGCCTTCACCTCGGTGACGGTCCACGCGGCAGACTTCAGGAATGAGCTATCGACTCAATAGGCGGATAAGATATAGACACCGTAGCCCGCTGAGCGCGGCCGTTATCGCGGCGGTGTTCGCATGCGCCGGTTGCGGCGACCAGAACGCGGCCAATCAAAAGCTCATTGCAGCCCAACAGCAGCAGATCGAGCAGAATCAGCGCGAATTGGAAGCGTTGGCGGCGCAGCAGCAACAGAATCAGTCATATCCGAGGACTGCCGCGCCTCCGGGCACGTGCGACCCGGCAGTTGCGAAAGTCGCCACCGCTCGCGGCGGGCAGCGGATGGCCGCGGGCGATTTCTCCAAGGCGCTTGGCTACTACCAGGATGCGCTCACTGCATGCCCGAATATGCCGCAAGGCGAATTGAACGTGGCCAAGGCTTGCGAGGCTCTCGGCGATCGCGAGCACGCCATTGAGTACTACAAAAAGGCCGCCGCAAGCGGTGATTCGACCGTCGCGCTTCAAGCCCAGAACGCGCTTTCACACCTAAACGGGGCAAGGTGAACTGCGATTGGGTGGCGGGATGAGGGTTAGAATCCGCTCGAATCAGTCGCAGTTTGGCTGCCCTCGACCCTGATGCTAGCCTTGACACGAACTTCAGACCCGCGCCATGCCCGACGAAAGCCCGCATTCAGAAGCAGCCTCTGCGCCGGCCGCTAAGCCTTCCAAGTCTTCCCGGGGTGCCCCGCGACGCATCGGTGTGCTGACCGGCGGCGGCGACGCGCCGGGTATGAATGCCACGATTCGCAGCATCGTGCGCTCGGCGGGGGCCGCGAAT
>DASXNP010000389.1:0-7698 GCA_036494985.1 Binataceae bacterium (SeqCode) | reverse complement strand
GCTTTGCACGATGGATCGGTGATGATCGTCAAGGTCTGGTCAACGATCGATTTCATCAGTGCCATGGGATCAATGAGCGCTGGATCGGCCCAGAGTCGAACGCTGAAACAAAAAAGCAGTGTTGCGGCAGTCGTCCACCGGGAGGCGTGGGCGAGGCGTTGATGGTATTTCACTCTTGGACTCCGGCTCCCAAGGGCAGGGCGGCGGCTTCTCCGATCTACCCCTGCAGAAGCGATTTCCGGTATTGCTCGGTAAAGGCTTCCGGCGGCAACGCCTCCGGACCCATGAAGGCGGCCGCTAGCGCGCTAGCGGCCATAGGATCTTTGCGCGATTTCTCTCGGATCCGCAGCCGCCGCGCCCGAGCTTCCGGACCAAACTCGGCAGAGATCACCGATAGCAGTGATGCGGCGAATCGCAACCGTCGCATTCGCTCGCGACGCTCCTCGACGTACGACTGGAAAATGGCGGCGGTCCATTGCCGGTTGTCAAGCATCAAATCCCGTACCATTCGGACGTCGCGATACGCGATTGAAAGGCCCTGGCCGAGTATCGGATCGTTATGGCCGGCGCAGTCGCCGATCAGAACAACGCCCGGCGCAAGCGGCGCGTCGGTCCAGGTGTCTTCGTTGCCGTAGGAGTTGCACGGACCCGCCGGAGCGCCGCTTGCAAGATACTCGCTGCCGGGTACGGAAGTCAGCTGGAACGCGTCAAGAAAACGCCTTGGCCCTCCATCCCCCGCGAAGCGGAGCTTTTGGTCACTGCGGTAACAAATGTACAACCGCGCCCGGCTCGCCGACTGCGGGAAGACAAGAAAGTGGATGTCGTTCTCAGTGCCTATCGTCTCGAGGCCTTCAGGCCATCCGTCGGTATTGTCGACCAGCATCCCGGTCATCAGGTGGTGGTTCGGGTCGCGATGCAGTTCGATGCCGGCCTGATTGCGTACTGTCGAATTGCGTCCATCCGCGCCAATTACGATTCGCGGCTTGATCGAATGAACGGTTCCCAGATGGCGATAGCTCACTTCGGGTCGGGCGCCGGTTTGGAGCTTGAGGTCCGTGACCCCTCGCAAGAGCACCGCGCCCGCTCGCATCGCCTCTTGGTTGAGCAAATCGCACATAACCGGATGGCGCATGCAGAGCGGCGGTTTGAGCGACGGAGCGAACGCCCTTAAGTCCATCGCTTCGGTCGCGGCGGCCTCGGGCGCGATTTCCTCACCGTACGCGATGTGTCGATCCAGATGATGCCCACCGGATTTTAGTAACTGATTGTAAAGTCCGAGACGCTCGGCTTCCGCGACGCCCCAGGGCGCGAGCCATTCGCCGCGCACGCGATCGATGTGCTCCAGGGATTTTTCGATAATCATTACCCCAAGGCCTGCACGCGCCAGCGTGGTTGCAAGCGCGCCGCCTGCAACTCCGCCGCCGACCACCAGTACCTCGGCGTCATCGCCTAAATGCATGATTTGCCCGCGGGCTGCGGTTCAATCGGCGGCCAGCTTTTTGCGCAGCACCTCGTTGATGACCTGCGGATTCGCTTTGCCACCCATTGCCTTCATCACCAGCCCGACGAAAAATCCGAACATTTGGTTTCGTCCCGCACGGTACTCGGCAACCTTGGCCGGCTCCGCTGAGATTACGCGATCGCAGGCCGCGGCTATCGCGGCCTCATCGGAAACCTGGCCAAATCGCCGCACTACTTGCTCCGCGTCAAACCGCGCCCCACCGGGCTGCTGAGCGAGGTGCGGGTTGCCTCTGCTTGATTGGCCGAGGACCAATTCGGGGAGCACAGTCTTCGCCGCGTTGAGGCTGATCTTTTTCCCCTCGACCAGGCTAAGCAGCCCCCTGATGTCCGTCGCGTTGAACACATCGTTGATCGGCCGGTTTGCGGCGCGAACCTGGCGCAGGGCTTCGGTGATCAAGAAGTTGGCGGCGAGCTTCGCGGAAGGAGGCGGCGACGAAAGATCGGGGGCCCCGCTTTTGAGGACACTTTCAAAACACTCCGACAACTCCTTGTCGCTGGTCAGCACCTCCGCTTCGTAGGGGCTCAGAGCGAATTGATCGATGTAACGCGCGCGGCGCTCGGCTGGCAGTTCCGGCATTGCCCTTTTGACCCGCTCGATCAACTCAGGCTCGACGATCAAGGGCGGTAAATCAGGCTCAGGGAAATACCGGTAATCGTTGGCGAACTCCTTCGAGCGCATCGGCCGCGTGGCCTCTTTGTCGGGATCCCACAGCAAGGTCTCTTGCAATACCCGCTGCCCACTCGAGGTCTTCTCGATCTGTCGTCGAGTCTCGTAGGCGATCGCCTTCTCAACGTTTCTAAATGAATTGAGATTCTTGATCTCGGTACGTACCCCAAAATGCTCTTCGCCGCGGCGGCGAACCGACACATTCGCATCGCAGCGAAAGCTGCCCTCTTCCATCTTGCCATCCGAGGCTCCGATGTAGCAGAGAATGTCGCGCAGTTCGCGCAGATATGCGCCCGCCTCTTCGGCAGATCGAATGTCGGGCTCGCCAACGACCTCAAGCAGGGGCACGCCAGATCGATTCAGGTCTACCAGACTTCCGTCGGCCGCATGGATGTTTTTGCCTGCGTCCTCTTCGATGTGAATTCGGACAAGGCGCACTCGCTTGGCGGTCTTGCCATTGATCGGCAGGTCAATATAGCCGCCAACACACAGGGGCGCCTCGTACTGGCTAATCTGATAGCCCTTTGGCAAGTCGGGATAAAAGTAGCTCTTGCGGGCGAAGACCGATCGGAGTGCGATTTCGCAATGCGCCGCAAGCCCCGTTCGGACCGCGATCTCCAGCACCTCGCGATTGAAGACCGGAAGGACGCCGGGCATGGCAGCGCAGATCGGACACAGATTGTTATTGGGCTCCGCACCGAAACTGTTGGCGCATCCACAGAACAGCTTCGATCTAGTCAGGAGATGCACGTGCACCTCCAATCCGATAACCGGTTCGTATGTCTCGTCTGTCGACATAGTCTCGCTATACTACCGCATCGCGCAGGGAGATCGCGCCCGAGCGCTCGTAGGCGTCTCCTGCTCGAAGGATTGACGCTTCGCCGAATGCGGTGCCAATCAGCTGCAATCCGATCGGCAGGTTCAGGCTGTCGTATCCGCAGGGAACCACCAGCCCCGGCAACCCCGCGAGGTTCACCGAGATCGTAAAAATGTCTGACAGGTACATCTGCAGTGGATGGTTTACTTTCTCGCCCAGGCGAAATGCGGTCGACGGAACCGTAGGCGTCAGAATCAGATCGCATTTAGTGAATGCCTGATCGAAGTCGCGGCGGATCAGGGTTCGTACCTTCTGAGCCTTCACGTAGTAGGCGTCGTAGTAACCCGCCGAAAGCGCGAACGTCCCGAGCATGATGCGGCGCTTCACTTCCGCGCCGAAGCCCTGCGCGCGGGTTTGGCTGTACAGCTCGGCGAGCGTCGACGCTTCCGCGCGCGGCCCGAATCGGATGCCGTCGTAGCGCGCGAGATTGGCGCTCGCTTCCGCGGTTGCGATCAGGTAGTAGGCGCCGACCGCATACTCCGTATGCGGCAGCGCGATGTCGATCGCGCGGGCCCCAAGCGATTCGTACTGCTTGATGGCGGCTCGGATCGAACTCTCCACGTCGGGCTCCATTCCTTTGACGAAGAATTCCTTGGGGATGCCGATGCGCAGTCCTTTCACGTCGCCTGTAAGCGCTGCTTCATAGTCGGGAACCGGGCGTGCCGAGCAGGTTGAATCCATCGGGTCGACACCCGCCACGGCCGCGAGCACCGTCGCCGCATCTCGCACGCTCCTGGCGAACGGGCCGACTTGGTCTAGGGATGACGCATAGGCAATGACCCCATAGCGGCTGACCCTGCTGTACGTAGGTTTGATTCCGATCACGCCGCAGAACGACGCCGGCTCGCGAATAGATCCGC
Source organism: Binataceae bacterium (SeqCode) (assembly GCA_036494985.1). Taxonomy (GTDB): domain Bacteria; phylum Desulfobacterota; class Binatia; order Binatales; family Binataceae; genus DASXNP01. Next base: position 3,773 of record DASXNP010000389.1, on the reverse strand, counting down.
CCGTGTCCGTGCCCAGCGAGGCTAGGCATTCGTGGGCCGCGACGGCGGCGGCCGAGCCACCCGACGAACCTCCCGCAACCCTTCCGAGATCGTGCGGATTCATGGTGGGACCAAAGGCGGAATTCTCGGTGGAAGATCCCATAGCGAATTCGTCCATGTTGGCCTTGCCGACGAACACCGCGCCCTGGGCGCGGAGTCTGGCGACCGACGTTGCGTCGTAGGGCGGCACGAAGTTGGCCAGAATCTTCGAGGCGCAGGTCGTGCGCACCCCAGCGGTGCAGTACACGTCTTTGATTCCAATGGGAATGCCGCAAAGGGGTGGCGCATGACCAGAACTGAGCCGTTTGTCGGCGGCGGCCGCTTGCCTTAACGCCTCGTCCGCCGTGACCGTGATAAAGGCGTGGATTTGCGCTTCGACTTTGGCGATTCGGTCAAGACACGCTCGGGTTAGTTCGACGGCGGAGATTTTGCCACTTCGAAGAAGGGACCTGGTTTGAGTGATCGTCAATTTGCTGAGATCGTCGGCCATTTCTGTTTCAGGAGGCGGGTGTCTTTGGCGTCGTAACTATTCGATGATTTTCGGAACCTTAAAGAAGAAGCCTTCCCGCGCGGGCGCATTTGCAAGCATGGCTTCCGGCGCCGGCCCGTTGGTCACGACGTCGTCGCGCAGTGGTGTGCCGGCGTCGCCGACCTGCGTAGTCGGCTCGACGGTGCTGGTGTCCAGCTCGTTCAGTTTCTCGAAATAGACAAGAATATTATTGAGGTCGCTGCCCAGGCTTTGTTCCTCGGCTTCGCTGAGTTCAAGCCTCGCCAGGCGCGCAACATGGCGCACCATCTCCAGCGTGATTTTGTCTTGTGCCATCGAGCTTCGCAGCCTAACATGCAGCCGCCCCGCAGTCAGGAGCCATGAGTCCTGACTACGGGATCGGCGGAGCAGGCGGGCCTTACGCCTGAGTTCAGGTGTCTCCAACGGAGCGGAGGCAACCGAAAATGAGGTTCTCTTTGTACCGGAAGCGAAATCGGCGACGTTTTTCTGGGACGGCGAGACGGGCAGTATAGTCGAACCGAACTTGTAAAGCCCCCTGAAGGAGCAATTGGAGCGCGCTCGAGGGTGATACGCCGCTATTCATGGAGGTGAGAAGCCACCGCCGGGATCGCGCGCCGCTTGGCGGCGCGGGGCGCTCGATTCGAGCAAGCAAACGCGGCTGCGTCGCGCCGGCGAAAATCCCGCTTGACCGCGCGATATGCGCAATCGGCCGGCCGGCTTTTACGTGATAGCCTTATCGCGTAAAACCGGGCGTACGGAACCTGGTCAAGGACGCTTTCTGAATGCTCGATATCAAACTGATTCGCGGGAATCCTGAACTCGTAAAAGCCGAACTAGCCCGCACTGGATCCGATCCAACCGATATCGACCGACTGCTGCAATGTGATTCGAGCCGCCGGAGCCTGCAACACCTGCTCGACGAAAAACGCGCGAGGCGGGCTCGTGAATCCAAGGAACTCGGCAAAGTGTCCTCTGAGGAGCGCGATCACAAGCGCGCCGAGATGCGGTTGCTAGGCGATGAGATTTCGGCCGGCGAACGTGAATTGGCAGAACTCGAAAAACGCTTCAATCAGATGATGCTCGGATTGCGCAACCTCCCGCGCCCCTACACCCCGACCGGATCCAGCGAGCACGACAACGTAATCGTTCGTACCGAAGGGGAGCCCCGCCAGTTCGATTTCAAGCCGCTTCCCCATTGGGAGTTAGGCGAGAAGCTCGGCATCATCGATTTTGATCGTGGAGTCAAACTCTCCGGAACGCGCTTTTATGTTTTGCGCGGCGCCGGCGCGCTGCTTCAACGCGCACTTATCGATTGGATGCTGGACCTCAAAACTACCGAACAGGGCTACCTCGAAATGGCGCCCCCTTACATGGTGAACAGCCAAACCGTGACCGGTACGGGCCAGCTGCCGAAGTTCGGCGACACCATGTACCGCGACCACGAGGATGATTTCTGGTTCATCCCGACGGCCGAGGTTCCGCTCACCAACTTTTATGCAGGCGAAATCCTCGACGCGAGCCTGTTGCCGATCAATCTGACCGCCCACACGCCATGCTTCCGGCGCGAAAAGATGTCGGCGGGACGCGACGTGCGTGGGATAAAGCGCGGCCATCAATTCGACAAGGTCGAGATGGTGAAGTTGGTGCGGCCCGAAGAATCAGATCGTGAACTCGAGAGTCTGGTGGAGAACGCCGCCGAGGTTTGTCGCCGGCTGAAGATTGCTTTTCGCGTCGTGCAGCTTTGCTCGGCTGACCTCGGCAACGCCAGCGCGGCTACCTACGATCTCGAGATGTATGCCCCCGGATGCGGCGAGTGGCTCGAGGTCAGCTCGTGCTCGACCTGCACCGATTACCAAGCGCGACGCGCTGGCATCAGGTTCCGCGAAAAGGGTGGAAAGCCGGAGTTCGTTCATACCCTCAACGGATCGGGTCTCGCCTTGCCGCGCACAATGATTGCTGTCTTGGAGAATTATCAGCAAGCCGACGGCACCGTAGCCGTACCCGATGTACTGCGGCGCTACATGGGCGAATTGGAAGTGGTCCGCGCGCTTTGACCCCCCGAAAATCGCGGCGCTTGGGCACGTTCGCTTATCGTTTACTTCAGCGAGCGTTCGCGCGCAGTTTCGCAGCTATTTCGCCTTTTCATAACAATTCTGTAACAAAAGATCGTTAAGGTCGGCGTAGCGACCGGTTAGCCTAGCGCTTGAAGAGTGCGCAAGGACCGAGGCCAGAGCCTTGAAAGATAACTACGCTTTACCGGAGTTTGTAAACGGATCTTCGGGGGATCTTGCATTCGCCGAACGGATGGCTGCGAGGACCAGGGAATTCCAAGCGAGGTTTATAGGCGACCGCGTATTTTACCTTAGCACCCTCGTCTTTGCAGTGCTGGTGCTTGCGCTTTTAATCGGTATCGCCCTGGCTCTGATTTATGACGCCCGACCCTCTATCGCCAAGTTCGGCTTCGGCTTTTTGTTCAGCACCGAATGGGATCCCGTCAACGACCAGTTTGGCGCGCTGCCGTTTGTTTATGGGACGGTGGTTTCATCCGCAATCGCGCTGATAATCGCGGTGCCGCTGAGCCTCGGAGTCGCCTTGTGCCTCTCCGAGATGGCGCCCACCTGGCTCAGCTCGAAGCTGGGCTTCTTAGTTGAGCTACTGGCGGCCATCCCTTCGGTTATTTACGGACTGTGGGCGATCTTCGTGCTAGGCCCATGGCTGCGCGATCATGTGATGCCGCCGTTGGCCAAGTATCTCGGCTTCCTGCCGCTTTTTCAGGGGCCGAAGCTGTCGGTAAGCCTGCTAACCGCCGGCGTGGTCCTCGCGATCATGGTAATTCCATATATATCCGCGGTATGCACCGACGTCTTCCGTGCCGTGCCTCATATCCAACGCGAAGCGGCGCTGGCGCTGGGTGCGACCAAATGGGAGATGGTGCGCACGGCCGTGATGCCCTATGGGTTCTCGGGGGTGGTCGGTGCGATCATCTTCGGACTGGGAAGAGCGCTCGGCGAAACCATCGCGGTCGCGATGGTTATCGGCAATCGGCCAGAAATCTCGGCCTCGTTGTTCATGCCATCGGCAACGCTGGCCAGCGCCATCGCCAATGAGTTCACCGAGGCGACTTCGGACTTGTACCTGTCGGCCATAGTTGAACTGGGACTCGTGCTTTTGATCGTAGGCATGATTCTCAACGTGGTGGCGCGGGCGCTGGTTTTAGGGACCATCC
>DASXNP010000388.1:0-4296 GCA_036494985.1 Binataceae bacterium (SeqCode) | reverse complement strand
AATCGACTTGAGGAGAGTCGACCACCTTACTGTTCAGAAGTTCTTCCTAGTCGCCTAAGACAAAGAGCTGCTCTTTCGGCAGGAGGGTCCGACCTACTTTGTTGACACTAGCAATGGCTAAGCTCCCGAGACCGTGCCGCCATCGACGTTGATAGCTTGACCGGTGATCCATTTGCCGCGATCCGTAGCGAGGAAAAGGACCATCTCGGCGCATTCACTCCCGTCGCCCGGATAGCCAAGAGGAATCATCGTCTGGACGAAGTTCTTCCATTCCTGGCCGCGCCCAAGATCGTCCATCCGGAAGGTATCGATAATACCCGGGCAAACGGCATTTACGCGGATCTTATGGGCCGCGAGTTCGAGCGCCATCGAGCGGCTGAGCGCGTTGATGGCGGCCTTCGAGGCCGCATACGCGGCGGTGTTGGCGGGCGCGAGTTTGCTCGCAATCGAGGAGATGTTGACGATGCTTCCGCCGTCTCTTTGCTCGATCATCCTACGCGCTGCGATCCGCGATAGCAGGAAGGTACCATCGACGTTGGTGACGAACACTTTTCTCCACTCTTCGTAGGGGATTTCTGTCGCCGGCATCCGATCGGGTCCGCGCGCCGCGCCAGCGTTGTTGACGATGATGTCAACGCGTCCGAATTCCCCAACCGTGCGGCCCACCAACTCTTCGATTGCCTCTTCAGATCGAATATCGGAGACGAGCGCTAGGCAACGCCCGCCGTGGTTCCGAATCTCGTCGCAGACTCCTTCGATGTCGCGCCAGCCCGCGGCTTTTTCATCATCCGGATAGTCCTCAGGCCGCCGCCCAGTGCCCGTGACCACTACCGCCGCCCCAGCCTGCGCCAGCATCTTGGCGATCGGCCGGCCGATGCTGCGCATTCTTCCCGCGCCGGTGACGATCGCGACCTTTCGTGCAAGTTCCTGGGTCATAAAGCGCCTCGCCCACCGACTAAAGTGCAACCAAGGTTAGCTTCCTTTGCGCAAGACGGGCAGGACCTCGGTGGCAAACCGCCTAAGGGAATGCATCGCGAGCTTCGGGTCGAGTCCCGGCTGCTGCATCCCGAGCGCGAGCTCGGTCATGGGCGTATGGGCAATGAGTTCCCTCAGTTGCTCGATCACCCGGCCGGGCGGACCTAGTATCGAGCTCTTTCGCAGCGCTTCAGAGTCGGGGCGATAGCGGCCCAAAGTATCGATGCCGCCTTGAGCGAGCCATTTCCCATAGAGCTCCATTTGATAAATCAGCCCGGGTGCGATCTCTTTCCAGGCCTGGTCTTCGCTATCGGCAACGTAAACCTGTCGGGTGTTTACCACGCTGTATCCGGCCGGATCCTTGCCGAGTTCACGCAAAGCATCGTGGTACCGCTTGATTTCGCTTGCCCCCAAATTGCAGGCGAACCCCAGGTCGAGTTTGGCGCTGCGCTTAATCGACTCCGGAGCCATCCCGCCCCACAAAAGTTCGGGATAGGGTTTGCTGATCGGCTTAGGCAGGACCCGCGCGTTCTTGAACTTGAAGAACTTCCCATCGAAGCTGAAGCGTTCGCCAGTCCACGCACGTTTCATGATCTCGATTCCTTCGAGGGTTCGCCCGAGCCTCTGCTTGATGCTGGTCTGCAAGATCTCAAACTCTTCGAGCCGATAACCGACGCCGATTCCCATTCGGAGACGGCCGTTGGAGATGACGTCGATCAGGGCGGCATCTTCAGCCAAACGCAACGGATGATAGAAGGGCCCCAAGAGTACGAAACTGCCCACCTTAATCCGTTTGGTGCGGGCCGCCATCGCGGCAATCATCGGCATCGACGCGGACAGGTAGCCGTCGTCGGTGAAGTGGTGCTCCGTGGTCCAGATGGTATCGAAGCCCGCCTGGTCGAGGTATTCGATTTGCTCGAACATCGCCGAATAAAAGTCTGCATCGCTGATCTTCGATAGTTCCGCCGGATTGCGGAACGCCATTACGTAGCCGAATTTAACCATCGCGCCCGTCTCCCAGGGTGAACTCTCAGCCCGCGAAGCGCGGCTGCGGCCAGCCTGCCCATTGCGCCCAGTAAACAGGTGGATCTTCGGGCGCGCCGCGATTAATGCTGGAGGCAGAAGCGGGCTTTGCAAGCTGAAGCGGCCCGTCGCCGCCTTGTTCCAATCTTAGTATCGGTTAAGACGAGCGAGTCGATCGGCATGGAAATTTGCATCACCCCACAGCTCTTGAAGGGCGCGGACGCGCTTCATGTAGAAGCCCATGTCGAACTCGTCGGTCATGCCGATGCCGCCGTGCATTTGGACAGCTTCCTGAACCGCCAGGGTGGCGCAGACGCCTGCTCTCGCTTTTGCGGCTGAGACCAACGCGCCGGCGGTATCGAAGGATTCATCGAGATTTTGTAGCGCCCTCAGTGCAACCGAGCGTGTCACTTCCAATTCGCAATACACGGTTGCCGCCCGATGTTGAAGGGCTTGGAATTGTCCGATGATCTTTCCGAACTGCTTTCGTTCCTTTAGGTAGGCAACGGTTTTCGCGAAGGCCTCTTCGCCCGCACCGAGCAATTCAGCCGCAACCGCGGCGCGGCCGACATTCAAAGCGCCTTCGAGCGTGCGCCAACCCGAGTCGACCCTGCCGAGCAGAGCATCGGCCGGGAGTGTGGCGTTCTCCAGGGTCAGGCGTGCCGAGTTGTGAACGTCGACCATTAGGGTGCGCTCGAGGCTTATTCCTTTGGTCTTCGCATCGACCAGAAACAGGGTGATGCCCTGCGGCTGGCCCGGTTCGCCCGAAGTCCGGGCAGCCACGATGAATAGCTCGGCAACATGACCATCGAGTACGAAGGTCTTAGTGCCGTTCAGTGTGAAGCCCGAGCCGGCTTTCGATGCGTGAAGCGAAGTTTTCTCCGGCCGATGTTTGGTCGTTTCATCGATCGCCAAGGACGCAATCAGATCGCCGGCGGCGATGCGCGGCAGATAGGCCTTCTTCTGAGCATCGCTGCCACCGCGCACGATCGCGGTTGCTGCGACGATCGCGGTGGAGAGCAAGGGGGAAGGCGTCAGAGTCCTTCCGAGTTCCTCCATCACCACTCCGACCTCTACGTGGCCAAGGCCGAGCCCGCCGCGCTCGGGCGGGATCAAAATTCCGGACCAGCCCAGGTTGGCAAACTCCTTCCAGAGCGCGCGGGAGAATCCGTCGCGGTCGCGGTCATCACGCAGTTTGCGCAGGTGCGCGACCGGCGCATTCTTGCCGAGAAAGCTTCGCGCGTTGTCGCGAAGCATCGTCTGTTCATCGCTGAGAACGAGCGCCATGCAGTTTAATTGAGCTCGATTTGCGGTCGGCCTTTGTTGGATGCCCCGAGGAAACCGAGGCTGCCTAAGCGTCGGGCAGTCCGAGGATTCGTTTGGCGATAATATTCAACTGGACTTCGCTGGTGCCTCCTTCTATCGAGTTGGCTTTGGAGCGGAGCCACGAACGCGCGAGATAACCCCCGCGCGAGCGGGCGCCTTCCCATTCGAGCGCGTCGGAACCCGCCGCCGCGACCATCAATTCCAGCCGACGCTTGTTCAGCTCGCAGCCATAGTACTTGAGCATCGATGAGATTGCGGGATGGGCTTGTCCGACCTTCGCCATGTCACCGACGCGTTCGAGGGTGAGCGAGAACGCCCACGAGTCGATTTCGAAAGAAGCTATCTGTGCGCGCAGGAGCGGGTCGGCGAGAACTCCGTTTTCGATTCCGACTCCTTCGGCGGCGACTTCTCCGAGCGAGCGATTGCGGGTGCCGGTCATGCCCATCCCGCCGATCATCTCACGCTCGTGGGTGAGCAGATACTTTGCGATTTCCCATCCGTGGCCGAGTTCGCCGACCAGGTTCGCCTTGGGCACCAGCACGTTGTCGAAGAACGTCTGGCAGAACGGAGAAGCGCCCGAGATCAGCGTGATCGGCTTGGTAGAGACACCCGGGCTCTCCATGTCGAAGAGCAGGAAGCTGATGCCCTCATGCTTGGGTGCTTTGGAATCGGTTCGGACCAGGCAAAAGATCCAATCCGCTTTGTCGGCATAGGAAGTCCAGATTTTGGAACCGTTGACCACGAAGTGATCGCCTTGCCGTTCAGCGCGAGTCTGTAGAGAAGCCAGATCCGATCCCGCACCGGGTTCGGAATATCCCTGGCACCACCGGATCTCCCCGCGGGCGATTTTCGGCAGATACTCGCGCTTCTGTTCCTCGGAGCCGTACTTCAGGAGTGCCGGACCGAGCATCCAGATTCCGAAGCTGTCCAGCGGCGAGCGGCAGCCGATGGCGCGCATCTCTTGACGCAGAA
>DASXNP010000387.1:0-2852 GCA_036494985.1 Binataceae bacterium (SeqCode) | reverse complement strand
GGCCTGCGCCAGCCACGCCGAATGCACGGCGGACCATGATCGCGACCCATGGCGTGATGGTCTGAAAGAGCGCATAGAGGGCCCGCACACCGCGCCGAATCGTGCCAGATATCTCAGCTTCGCGGCCGATGAGGAAGCCGGGCTGATCGACGAAATTGACCACGGGAAGATGAAAGGTGTCGCAAAGATCGACGAACTTCACCATCTTGTCGGAAGCCGGACCGTCAAGCGAGCCACCGATCGAATAGGGATCGTTGGCCATGACGCCGACGGGAAAGCCGTCCAGGCGCCCGAATCCGGTGACCAACGAGGGGCCAAAGAAGGGAGTCATTTCGAAGAATGAGCCGGAGTCCAAGATGAGCTCGACGATGCGCCGTGCATCGTAGGCGTGGCGACGGTTGCGCGGGACGATCGAGATAAGTTCCTCTTCGCGTCGATTGGGATTGTCGGTCGGCGCGACGCGCGGCGGCACCTGCCAGACGCTCGACGGTAGATAGGAGAGGAAACGGCGGATTTGCGCGAAAGCGTCTTCTTCGGATTCGGCCTCGTTGTCGACCGCCCCGCTTTGATGGGCGTGGATTTCAGAACCGCCGAGTTCCTCCTTGGTAAGCTCTTCACCGACACCGTGTCTGACCACCGGAGGTCCCGCCACGAAGAGCTGGCTGCTGCCGCGAACCATCACGGAAAAGTGGGAAGCGGCGACCCGGGCCGCGCCGAGTCCGGCGACCGAGCCCATGCATCCTGCGACCACCGGCACTTCGGCTATCAATTTGACCAGCACGTCGAAGTTAGGATTGGCCGGAACATAGGTGCGTTTCATCGACCCGATTGAACGGACCGAACCGCCGCCGCCGGTGCCGTCAACGAGGCGCACAATCGGTAGGCGCAGCTCGTGGGCCATCAGCTCGAAGTAAGATTGCTTGTTCCCGATTGAAGCGTCGGCCGCGCCGCCGCGTACCGTGAAATCGTCACCGCCGACAACCACGCGGCGACCCTCAATCCGCCCGGTTCCGCCGACAAAGTTGGCCGGCATGAAATCTACGAGGTTGGCGCCTTCGTATTTGGGCACGCCCGCGAGAGCTCCATACTCGTGGAAGGAATCGGGATCGAGAAGCCGATCGATTCGTTCGCGGACGGTGAGCTTGCCGCCGTCGTGCTGGCGCTTGATATTGTCCGCGCCGCCCATTTGCTTGGCGATTTCAATACGGCGCTTCACTTCGTTGACTTCGGGTTGCCAGGACATTGTTGGTCGTTCCCCTAAAGCAAGAGATCGAGTTCAAAGAGGAAGAGTAGTAGAGCGAGCCGCATTCGCAAAGGGACGCGAGAGCGAATGGGTCACGGGGCAGAAAATCGCTTGGCGTCGTTCCTTCGCCGTGCGCAGTGACAAGAGAAAAGTTGATGGGTCTGACCCCATATCCACGCGCACCCGCAAGCTCGTGATATAAGTCCTGCGATGGCGGACAAGGCAGCACGAATCAAGCAGACGAAGCTCAGTGGATGGGGGCGCTATCCGGTCTGCGAGGCGGAAGTGTATCGACCGGAGGGGCTAGGGGAGTTGAGCGAGATCGTGGGACGCACCAATGGGCACGTATTGGCGCGGGGTGCGGGGCGCGCATATGGCGATGCGGCGCTAAGCGAACGCGGGGCGGGATGGGTGATCGATTTGACACGCCTTAATCGGATGCTTGAGTTCGACCCTTCCAGCAGCGTTCTGCGGTGCGAAGCGGGAGTAACGCTTGCGGAGATAATCGATACCTTCCTTCCGCGCGGGTTTTTTTTGCCCGTGACACCTGGCACGAAGTGGGCGACGGTCGGAGGATCGATCGCGGCGGACGTGCATGGAAAGAATCACCATCGCGACTCTTCGTTGTCGGCGCACGTGATGGCGATCGAGCTGATGATCGCCTCGGGGGAACGTAAGCGATGCTCGCGCGAGGAGAACAGCGACCTGTTCTGGGCGACGATGGGCGGAATGGGACTAACCGGGGTGATCGTCGAAGCCGAGGTACGTTTGGTGCCGGTCGAGAGCGCCTATGTCGATTGCGAGACTTTGCGGGCGGCGAATGCCGATGCGGCGCTAGAAGCGATCGAAGCGGGAGATGAAAAGTACCGATACTCGGTTGCGTGGATCGACTGTGCGGCGACGGGCGCGGGATTGGGCCGCAGCGTAATCAGTCAAGGGAATTTCGCGCGGCAAGAACAACTCGATGCGAAGCGAAAGCAGGAGCCGCTGATAGTTGCGCCGGGGCTCCACGCGTGGCTGCCATTTGATCTGCCGCGGTTTGCCCTTAGTCGCTTAACGATTCGCGGGTTCAACTCCGTCATCTTTGCAGCGCACAAGCGCCCCCGTCGGGGACTGGCCGGATACGACGCGTTCTTCTATCCGCTCGACGCCATCCGAAGCTGGAACCGAATGTATGGGCGGCGGGGATTTGTGCAGTACCAATGCGTGTGGCCGCTGAGGGAGAGCAGAGCGGGACTGATCGAGACGGTCGAGGCGATCGCCCGAGCGGGGCGCGGATCGTTCCTGACGGTGCTTAAGAAATTCGGCACGCAAGAGGGCGTGCTGTCGTTTCCGATGGCCGGTTACACGCTGGCGCTGGACTTTCCGCTGGACCGCGGCCTGTTCGATTTCCTTGATCAGCTGGACGCGATGGTGCTGAAGCGCGGCGGGCGCGTTTATCTGGCCAAGGATGCCCGGATGAAACCGCGGACGATGCAAGCGATGTATCCGAACCTTGGTAAGTGGCTTAACACTAAGGCGTCGATTGATCCGAGAGGCGTGTTTTCATCCAGTTTGTCGCGGCGGTTGGAGATTCGATGACGGAGCAGGCCCACGGGCGCGGGGCGGC
>DASXNP010000386.1:0-10919 GCA_036494985.1 Binataceae bacterium (SeqCode) | reverse complement strand
GTGCCCGAACTAGCACGGCCACTCAAAGATTCCGCGTACTAGGATCAGGCTCGGATCGGACGGCAGCCAGAGAAGGAGGGACGGGCGTCAGCGTTAATGGAGCGCGGAGAGGCGCAGGGCTTCCGCGTGGCGATTGACAAGCCGATCGCATCGCCCCAGCAGCTCGGAGTCGTGACAATACTGCTCGATCATATAACTCAAGTCGCCGAGGTCGTGGACCAACAAGCGCAGGTATCGTTGGTATTCGCCGGTCGCCTGAGTCGCCTTGAGCAAATCGCCGACCATGTCTTCAACTTCGGACTCCTCAATATCGACCGCGATCCGGAGCGCGTCAGCGATGGTGATCGAAGGAATCGCGTCGTTGCAATGGCGCTCGAGCAGCGCGGTCAGGCGGCGCACGGTGGCATTGTCAATTGAGATCGGGCTTGAGAGCTCGAGCTTGCCTTCGAGTTCGAGCACGGTTGAGACGAGCTCGAGGGCGCCAACGTGGAGTGCCTCATCGCGGGCCATCGCGAACCAGAATTCTTTGAGTTTCGGGTCGCGGGCGAAGACCGCAGACAACCGCGTGTACAGGCGCATCGTCTGCCGTTCCAGATCGATCGTAAGCTCCATCACTTCGCGGGTCGTATCCATTTCGGGCGAATCATACATCGCGCGCCGGCCGCGCGAAAAGCGCGCCGGCGGCGCGATGGTTCCTCACTTCGCAAGCTCGGTCGCGCGGGTCTCGCGAATCACCGTCACCCGAATCTGGCCGGGATAGGTCATTTCGGTCTCGATCTTCTTGGCGACGTCGCGCGCAAGCAAAAGTGTGTCGTCGTCGGTGACCTGATTAGGCTCAACGATGATCCGCATCTCGCGCCCGGCCTGGACCGCGAAGCACTTGTCCACGCCTTTGAACGACTTGGCGATTTTCTCCAGGTCCTCCAACCGCTTCACGTAGCTTTCGAGCACTTCGCGCCGGGCTCCCGGGCGCGCTCCCGACAAAGCGTCGGCGGCGTCGACCAGCGGCGCCAAAATGGTCTCGGCTTTAACCTCCTCATGGTGGGCCGCAATCGCGTTGACGATCTTGGCCGATTCGCCGTACTTGCGGGCGAGCTCGCCGCCAATGAGCGCATGCGAGCCCTCGACTTCATGGGTCAGTGCCTTGCCGATATCGTGGAGCAGCGCGGCGCGGCGGGCCTGCTTTTCGTTGAGGCCGAGTTCCGCCGCCATTGCCCCGCAAATGAAAGCCGCTTCGATCGAATGAGTCAGCACATTCTGCGCGTAGCTGTAGCGGTACTTGAGCATTCCGATCAGCTTTACCAGTTCAGGATGGATGCCGTGGATTCCGACCTCCAAGATTGCCTTTTGCCCGGCCTCGCGGATCGCTTCCTCGACTTCCTGCTCGGCCTTGCGCACGACCTCTTCGATCCGGCCGGGGTGGATTCTACCGTCCGAGATCAGCCGTTCGAGTGCAACGCGCGCGATCTCGCGGCGAATTGGATTGTGGCAGGAGATGACCAGCGCCTCCGGGGTGTCATCGATGATTATGTCGACGCCGGTGGCGGCTTCGATCGCTCGGATGTTGCGCCCTTCCCGGCCGATAATACGGCCCTTCATGTCGTCTGAGGGAAGCGCGAGAACCGCGACAGTGCGCTCGACGACCCACTCGCCGGCGAGCCTTTCGATGGCGACTGAAATAATCCGCTTGGCGCGGCGATCGGCCTCTTCGCGGGCCTCTTCCTCGACGACCCGGATATGTTTGGCGGCATCGTGGCGGGCCAGCGCTACCATCTCGTCAATCAAGGTGCGCTTGGCCTCTTCGCGGGTTAGTCCGGCTACGGCCTCGAGCTTTTGTCGAGCTTCGTCGATCAGCGCCCGACGCTCGGCTTCCTTTTCATCAAGCGCTTTCTCGCGAACCCGCAGGTTTTGGTCGCGGCGGTTGAGTTCGGCCTCGCGGTGATCAAACGCCTCAACCCGCTTCTCGAAGCTCTCTTCGCGGGCTTCGAATTTGCTTTCGAGTACCGACAACTCACGTCGGCCTTCGCGCGTCTCGCGTTCAGCTTCGGCGCGCGCATTTACGACGATGTCCTTGGCCTGAAGCTCGGCTTGCTTGATGAGCAGTTCGGCTTTGGTTTTGGTCTCCTCTAATTGAAGCTGGGCGTCGGCTCTTGAGCGCTCTAGACGCGCGGTTTCGGCGCGCGCAGCTTCGGCCCGTGCGGTCTCGGCGAGGGTTGCTTCGACCAGACTGTCATCGGGGCGTGGCGGTTGAGCATTTTCATTTTGACTCCGAAGCCGGTTCGCGATCAGCATCACGATTGCGCCGATCGCCAGCCCCAGAAGTACCATCAAAACTGACACGAGGATGCACCTCCTTGGATTGCTTGGCGTGTGGTTCACGGATCCACACCGCACGGTTCGGTGCGGCATGAACGGCGGACTGGGTGAAGACCTGATGGACCCGTCGATCGCCGTCGCTTTCGGGGAGGCGATCGATCAACTGGAACGAGTAGGCGAGCCCCAAGAGGGCGGCTTGGGGTGAGATGGTCGAAAGCAGACGGTCGTAGTATCCGCTGCCGCGGCCGAGGCGCTGACCGCTCGGACTGAAGGCGAGACCCGGGACGCAGACCACGGCATCGTCCAGTTCGGGCGCAGGCACCGTTTGCCCCCCGGAAGGTTCATTGATACCGAAGCGGCCGGGCTTCAGTTCCGAGGCGGCGCGAACGCGAATCAGAACCAGATGTTTTGCTTCGACCTTCGGAAAGAACACTAGCCTGCCGGAACGCAGGGCATCATCTAAGATAGAATCCGCGCGGACTTCTTTGCTTACGGATGCATAAAGAACGACCCGGCGCGAGCGCTGATAGTCAGGCGAAGCCAGTATCCGCGAGCATATGGCCGATGACCAAGAATCAACTTGGTTGGGGCTAAGGCAATTCCGCGCCTCGGTCAGGATCTCGCGGAGATACTTTTTTTCATCCGCCATGGTTGTCGCCATGACGGGAGCAGTTGCCAGGACCTACAAGTTCCGCCGCTTGGGCGGGGCAAAAAACCCTTCGATGCTCGTTTGGTTCGCTGCCAAGGTTCTATCGCGGTTGGTGGCTAAAATCTTTGTTTATGCCGCTTAGCGCGCCTACGGTTTCTCTAACTTGCAAGCATCACTGATGCTGTTGGTCATCTCATCTGCCCCCGCACCCTATATATAAAGCCGCGGCCATCATCGGACGTAAAATTCGACGTGGTCCGTGACGCTGGTTGGTTCACCGATCGCCGGCCGAAGTCGAGAGTTTGTCACTCAGCGCTTCGATCTGGTCGATCAGATCCTGATGCTCCTTCTTCAGTCTTCGCAATTCGTCGGCAAAATTCAGTGCCGCTAGGATAGCAACATTTATCGAGTTTACCGAACGGCCGTTGGCCCTGATGTCTTTGATTCTGGCGTCGACTGCCTCGGCGACAGACTTCACCCAACTGTCGTCTGCATCGCTGCTGACAACGAGGTTCTGCCCCATTATTTCGACGCTGACGCTCTTCATTGGCTCACGAGAGGTCGATGCCGTTCATCCTCTGCAGCAGCTTCTCAATCCGGGTCCTGATTTCACCCCTTTCGTGCTCAAACTGTCTGCGGTCGACCTCGTGCTGCTTGAGCTGTGCGGCCACCTCGCCCAGCTTCTTTTCCGCTTCCGCCAGCCGACTCGACAGACTTTCGTTTTCCTTTCGCAGCTTTTCGGCTCGGTCGAGAAAAGACTGGATTCGTTCATCTAGCTGCTTCAGTGCGTCTATCGTCATGTCCAAGAAACTTCCACCTTTAGTTTAATTTTTGATAACAATCGCTGTCAAGCCGCATTAGTTCGACTTGCAGTGTCCCGCTCATCGCCTTCATCGAACAGCGCTTCGACAAATTCTCGGCAGTCGAATTGTCGCAGATCGCCGATTCCCTCGCCGAGTCCGACATAGCGCACCGGCAGTCTAAGCTGCTCGGCGATGCCGACGATCACGCCGCCCTTGGCGGTACTGTCGAGCTTGGCGAGCACCACGCCGGTTAGCGGCACAGATTCGCCAAATAACCTCGCCTGGCTGAGCGCATTTTGGCCGGTATTGGCGTCAAGAACCAGCCACGTTTCATGAGGGGCGCCGGGCAATTCGCGGCCTACGACGCGGGCTACTTTTTTGAGTTCCTCCATCAGATTGACCTTGGTCTGGAGGCGCCCGGCGGTGTCGATCAGTACGGCCGGTGACTTGCGGGCGACCGCCGCCTTGACCGCATCGAAGGCAACCGCCGCCGGGTCGGAGCCCTGGTTCTGCCTGATAAGGTCGGCCCCGGCGCGATCGCACCAAACCTCGAGCTGCTCGATCGCCGCGGCGCGAAAAGTATCTGCCGCAGCAACCAACACCCCACCCCGCTCCGCTTTGAGAAGCGCCGCGAGCTTCGCAATCGTGGTGGTTTTGCCCACGCCGTTGACGCCGACGAGCATGATCACCAGCGGATTGTGGGTGGCGTTGGCGCGGGGACGTTCGGCGCCTTCGAGCATTCGAGTGATCTCGTTTTTGAGCGTTTCGCGGATGAGGTCAGGATTTGAATTATTGCCCAGCGACTTGCGCACGCCCTCGACCAGCTTCAGACTGGCGTCGACGCCCACATCGGCAGCAATCAGCGCTTCTTCGAGTCCTTCATAGATTTCGTCGAGTTTGGCTTTACCGCGAATCGCCGCCCGCAGCCTGCCGAGAAAACTCTCGCGCGTCTTGCGAAGACCCAAACCCAGGAGCGGACGCACGGCGGCTGGCGCGAGCTCCGCTTCGCGTTCGATTGGCGGCGGCGGTTCAGCGACCGTCGGAGACTCGACCGGTGGTGTTTGAGCGCCAAGCGCAGCCGGCTCGGCTTCGACTTCAGACGCGCCAGCTGCGATTTCGCGCGAGCGAAGCGGCTGAGACCCGGGTCCAGGCGCGGTCTCGTCGCCGGCGAGGTCCGGCCTGGCTGGCGGTGTGGGCAGTTTCTTGCGCATGCTGAACTCGATCAGGACTCCGATCGAGACCAGCGCGAAGCCGGCGATTATGCTGGACACTAGGACCAGTGAAATTTCAAAATTCGACACCGACAAAAACCCTTGAGCTTCGCTTCTGATTTAGAAGGCGCGAGCGCGGCAATTAGCTCAGACGCGATCGCGAGAAGACGAAAGCCCCGTTGGGTGAGTAAGTTATCAGGGCGCGCGCTTGAACAAAACGAGAGTCTCGATTTTGCCAGCGCCGCGTTTACGCTGTTTGCGACAGGTTTAGCGAGATCAAGCGCGAGATCCCCGGCTGCTCCATCGTAACGCCGTGAATGTGATCCGCCATTTGCATCGTGCGCTGGTTGTGGGTGATCACGATGAATTGGGAATGCTCTTTGAGCTCGCGGATCAGCGAGGTAAACGCAGCGATGCTGAATTCATCGAGCGGCGCGTCCACCTCGTCGAGCACGCAGAAGGGGCTTGGGTTCAAAAGGAACAGCGAGAAGACCAGGGCCATCGCCGACAGCGCCTTCTCGCCGCCGGACAGCAAGCCGATCTCTTTTACCTTCTTGCCGGCGGGCTGCACGAGAATATTGACGCCGGTTTCGAGCAAATCCTCTGGATTTGTCAGTTCGAGGCGCGCCTTGCCGCCGCGCATCAGCTTGGGAAACAGTTCCGAGAAGTTGCGGGCAGCGCCCTCGAAGGTCTGTGCGAACCGCTTGCGCGCTTCGCGATTGAGCTTTTGAATCGTGTGGGTGAGATCGCGCATAGCTGCTTCGAGGTCGTCGCGCTGCCCGCTGAGTGCGCTTGAACGCTCTTCGAGTTCAAGCACCTCGGAATCGGCGGCGAGGTTCACTTCCCCGATTCGTTCGGCTTTGGCGCGCAGCTCGGCGAGGCGGCGCTCATCTTGTTCGCGGTCGCGGCCGACGAGGGTTTTTTCGATCTCATCGCTGACGCTTTGAAAATCAGTCCCGAACTTCTCGGCGAAGCCGCGCGTGAGCTCTTCGCTCAGCGCTCTGGCGCGCTCGCGCTTGAGGCTGGTGGCGACGACTTCCCCTTCGATGGTACCTAGCTGGTCGCGCGTTCCCTCCAGCGGAAGCCGCTTCTCTTCCAGTTCGGCGGCGCGATTCTCGCAAGTGGAACTCAGCTCGCGGCTCTTTTCGCGCACGGCTGATTCGCGTTCGCGTGCGACCCCATCCTGGGTGAGGTGACTCTGAAGTTCGCGATCGCATTCGATACGCTCGGTACGCAAGCGCTCAAGCGCCTCGCAATTGGCCGCGATTTGCGATTCGATTTCCGCGCTTAGATCGCTAACGTGGCGCAGTTCGCTTTCGATCGCCTTTAGCCCGGACCGTCGATTTTCGAGCTGGGTCGCAACCGTCAGCATTTCTTTACCGATCTTTTCCGCCGCGGCTCGACGCTCGGTCACCTCGGAGCGGGCTGCCGCCAAGTCGGCGCGAAGCGACTGTTCGATGCGAGCGAGCTCCTCGAGCCGCGCGTTTAAGGCGGGAAGCGCGGCGTCGATTTCCTCAGTTCGAAGGCAATCATTCGTGCGATGAGTCTGCGCGATCGCGAGTTCCTGGTCGGCTCGGGAAAGCGAACCCCGCGCGCTTCCGACTTCCGGATCAAGTTCCGTTACCCGGCGACGGCAGTAGGTGAGGTTTTGCTGGGCCGCATCGCGCGCGGACTTGGCCTGTGCAAGCGTCTGGCGGGCTTCGCGCGTGCGCGCTTCGCATTCGGCCAACTCGGATTCGGCTTGATCGATGGATAGCGCAGTTCCACCCTCCTCGTTCGCGCGAGTATCGATCAAGCTACCTCCCGACACGACTGCGCCGGGCCACACGACGTCACCATCGCGAGTAACAAAGACGGTGCCATGGCCGTCGAGATTCAACGCTGCGAGCGCCGAGCGAACGTCTTCGGCCAATAGCACGTGACCGAGTACAGCCTCTACGATCTGGGCGTTGCCATCGGTCACCGCAATCTGATCGATCAAGCGCCCGGAAATTCCGGGTGCGGTGATTACTGCATGGGAGATCGCGGGCATCGTTTCTGGCACGAAGCTTAGCCGTCCGCTGCCGGTTTCCTTTAAAATCTCGACCGCGCGGACCGCGAAGCGGGGCGATTCGACGATCACGGCGCTTAGGCGTTCGCCGAGCACGGCGCGCAGCGCCGGTTCGAGGGCCGCGGGGGCTTTGATCACATCCATCAGGAACGAGGGCGGCTTGGAGGGAGCTTCGCCGTTAAGGGATTCGAGCACCGCACGCAGCCGCCGGCCAGCTCCGCTGCGGGCGAGCTGCTCGGCGCGCGAAGTGGTGCGCGCGAATAGGTCGCGCGCCGACAACTCGCGCGAAGCCTGGCGCTCGGCCATGGCGCGGGCTTCCATTTCGTTTTGGGTCGCCCGTTCGAGTTCGGCTTCGGCGGCGGTGACGGTTGCGCGCCCGACGGCCTGAGCCTGCTGATTTTCGGCTAGGTCAGACCGGATTGCTTCGAGCGCGGAATTCAGTTGGGGGAGCCTGGTTTCGGCTGCGATAACGCGCTGTGCAAGCTCGGCGCGTTCGCCGCGGTACTCGCCTAGGCGATTGCGAATGGCGCCCGCCTCACCGATCACGTCGGCGAGCGTATCGCGGCTCTCTTCCACTCCCCGCTCGGCGTCTTCAAGAGACGCAACGGCCGCGGTGTGGCGCGCACTCAGTTGAGCAAGGGTGGCTTCAGTGCCGTCGTCTTCGGCGTTGCTTTCGCGTGCGAGGCGGGCGCTCAATTCAGCGCGTGAAGCGCGGGCCAGAGTGGCCTTGAACTCGACTTCGGCGGCGCGCGCAATCAAGGCGGGTTCCATCTCGGCGATCCGAATGAGGCGCCGCTCGATAAAACTGCGGGCGCGAGCGCGTTCGGCGATTCCCGCTTGGAGGGTTTCGAGTTCTTGCGCGACCGCGGCAATTCGCCCTCGAAGCTGGCGGACTTCTTCGCCGGCGCGCTCGGTCTCGGCTTGCGAAGCGGCGATTTGCGTGCGAAGAAGCTCGGCGTCACCTCTCAGATCGGATTCACGCTGCGAGTGCGAGCGGTATGCGGCGGCCTGGTCGAGCAGCCGACCGCCTGCGAGCAGCCGTTCGAGGGTGACCAGCTCTACCCTGATCACCTTGTAAGCGTCGGCTTTCTTGGCTTGGCGCCGCGCAAAACTCAGTTGGCGATCGATCTCGGCGAGGACGTCGTGAAGGCGATCAAGGTTTTCCTTGACACGCTCGAGCTTACGCTCGCTGATCTCGCGCCGGCCTTTGAAGAGCGACAATCCCGCCGCCTCCTCGACCAACGATCTCAATTCGGCCGGCTTGGCCTGAATGATCTCCTCGATTTTACCCTGCTCGATAAGCGCATAGCCGCGACTGTGGATCTGCGTGGCCATGAAGAATTCCGTGATGTCCCTGAGACGGCACGGAATCCGATTGAGGAAATATTCGGAATCGCCGGAGCGATACACGCGGCGCGTTACGAAGACTTCGCTCAGCGCTGCGTACTGATCCGGCAAGGCCGAGCCCTCTTCGGCCTCGAGGTGAAGACTGACCTCAGCCATTCCGGCCGCCGGGTTAGAATCGTTGCCGGCGTAGATTAGGTCTTCTGTGTTCTTGCCTCTGAGGCGGGTGGGCGCCTGTTCGCCCAACACCCAACGAATAGCGTCAACTAGGTTGGACTTGCCGCATCCGTTGGGTCCGACGACCGCGGTGATACCGTGGGCGAAACCAATCAAGGTCGGTTCGAGAAAAGACTTGAACCCCACAACCTCAAGGCTTTTCAGACGCATACGCCACCAGACCTCCGCCGCAAACAGCCCCAAGTCTCGTTATCCCAGACCTCTGTTGGGGGGTCAACTCTAAGGCCACTGCCGAGGAGTCTAGAGTATAATCCTCAAGCCCCGGCAGCTTGGTATTGGCAGGCGAACCGAGGCTTAGTCGTCGATTAGTTCAGTGTTCCAGTACGCGACGTCGACGGTGTTGAGGAACGGGATCCATTCGCGATAGCGACGAAAGACCGAGACCTCGGTGGTCAGCGGAGTCCATTCTGGGCGGCGCGGACGCCGCATCAGGAGCATTTTTGCTTCCTCCGGCGTCCGGCCTCCCTTGCGTCGATTGCAGGCATGGCAGGAACAAACAACGTTTTCCCAAGTGGAATTGCCGCCCCGGGACCGGGGGAGGACGTGGTCGAGGTTCAGTTCGCTGCGCGAAAAGCGTTTGCCGCAGTACTGACAGGTATTGTTGTCCCGCGCGTAGATATTAAAACGCGAGAAGCGTACATGGCGTTTGGGAACGCGTTCGTAAGCAATCAAAAGCATCACGCGCGGTACCCTAATGAGACCCCCAACGACCCCAAGGCGGTCGTGCTCGACTTCAATCGCCAAATCGCACCAGCTGTCGAAATCGAAGGTGCGATATTGCTCGTCAACCGCCCGGGCGACGCCCTGATAGAGTAGAGCGAAGGCGCGTTTGACCGAGGTAACATGAACCGGCAGGTAAGAACGGTTTAGAATCAGCACCTTGGTGTTGAGAATCGAGACGCCCGCGAAAGAGGGAAAGGGCGTAGCGGCCGCAGTGGACATCGTGAAACCGATATCGGCTGCTATCGCTCAAGTCAAGAAGTTACGATTTAAACCTTTGTTTCAATGCACGGCTTGCGGATGTGTAGGCCCCTTCGTATGATTGCGAGCGGAGGGAGGTGGTGGCGAGCGATGCTCGGGGTCGAGATTTTTGCGCAACCCTACTGGCGAATTGAGATTTCAGTTGGCCCGACGGATCGGCTCTTCATAAGGTCGACTCCGCAAAGCAAGACTATCATCCAAAGCTCAGTACCAAGGCTGTCAAGCGTGTGAAACGCGAAATTATAATCAATGGTTCCCCGCTCGAAGTCAGGGTCGCCCTGCTCGAAGACAAAACTCTAAGCGAGTTCTATCTCGAACGGGGCCAGCATCATGGGCTCGCCGGAAATATCTATAAGGGCAAAGTGATGCGTGTGCTGCCTGGGATGCAGGCTGCGTTTGTGGACATTGGTTTAGTCAAGGCCGGCTTCCTCCACGTTTCCGATTTTCTAGACGAAGTAGGAACCTTCGGCATCGATGGCGAAGAGCTGGCGAACGAAGACTTAGGCGCTGAAGAGCCGTGCGAGGAAGGAGCCAACGCTGCTCCGAACGGCGATCCAAATGTGACGGTCTTCGACGGTGGATCGGCCGCGGAGCTCGCGCAAGCCAGCGGTGGGCCGCCCCCGCAACATGAGCGGCGCAGACCGCGGCGGAGGGCACCCAAGCGTCCACATCTGCCGATCGAACAGCAACTGCACCGTAACCAGGAAATAATCGTTCAAATTGCCAAAGAGCCGATGGGCACCAAGGGTGCTCGACTCACGTCGGCGATCTCGCTGCCGGGACGACACCTGGTCTATATGCCGACCACCAATCATCTTGGAATATCGCGGCGAATAGAAAGCGCTGAGGAACGTGGCCGGCTGCGCAACGCGGTCAATGAACTTCGTCCGGCAGAGGGCGGTTTCATCGTTCGCACCGTGTGCGAGGGGATGAGCAAGCGCGAGATTCAGCAGGACATCTCGTTTCTGACCCGACTCTGGTCGTCAATTGTACGCAAGAGCGAAAACAGCCCGCCGTCGTCGCTGCTGTACAACGATCTCGACCTCGCGGTGCGTGTGATACGCGATCTTTTCTCAAGCGACATCGAACGGCTCTATTGCGACGACCCCGCGACCTACGGACGCATCATCCAGTTCGTGCAGGATTACATGCCGCGGTTGCGTTCGCGGGTGTCGCGATATGAGTCAGACGATCCGATCTTCGATCATTTCGGCGTCCAGGCGCAACTCGCGCGCGCGCTTGAGCGAAAAGTATGGCTCAAATCGGGGGGCTACTTGGTGTTTGATCAAGCGGAAGCGCTGACCGCGATCGACGTGAACACGGGACGC
>DASXNP010000385.1:0-1884 GCA_036494985.1 Binataceae bacterium (SeqCode) | reverse complement strand
GCATGCCCCACATAGGACAGGCCAAACGCCGCTTCAATGGTCTTCAACAACGAATAGTGGGATTGGAAGCCCGTATCTTGCACGCCACGCACCCCGTAGTTTGTGATGGCGATGAGCACCACTTTATCGTTGAAGTTGGCTGGCGCGTAGCAGTCCGAGCCTGGCAGCAGTGTGCCAGGAGCCAGGTCGATCTTGGTATCGGGGTTGTAAGCGCAGGTCAGCGGACCGTTGCCCTCGTCGAACACTACAAAGATAGCATTGCGCCCGCGCTGCCACGCCGTGCTGCCCATGATACCGTTGACCAGCCATCCGGTCTCGTCGTCGCCGCGCTTGACGTCATTGTCATCCGTATCAGATGCGCCACCGCAAGGGGCGAGTGGGTTACCTAACCCGTGCATGTCGCGGCACTGGTCCGGCACAATGTACGAGAACGCGGGCACCCGCCCGCTGCCCAGGTCGCTGAACAACTGCTCAATCGGGACCTGCTTCGCGAACTGTTTTGGGTCGTCCTGAATTTCCGCGATGTAGGGAAATGGGTTGTGCTTCACCGCATATAGCTTGGCCGTGTTGTTGTCTCCAGGCCAATTGGCGATAGTTGTGCCTGACTCGGGAATGTTCTGCAGGTACGCTTTCCAGTCCTTGCCGGCCTTGACCAACTGCCCCGCGACCGACGGAAGCTGGACGCGCCAGCGATGGGGCGAGGGGTTGGCGGGCGAGCCGTAGTCAGTGGCGACCGACGGCGAGTCGTCATCACTGTTGCCAACCGTGCTCCCCGCCGGATAGGTGTGTCCGGTCCCGATCACGTCAGTCCCAATCCAATCGCCGGTGATCATCGCGAGATAATTCGGCAGGCTCGGGTGCCAGACCCCATTGTAGTTAGTCGCGACGTTGTACTTATTCCAAAGCGCTGTAATGTTTGGCGCCTGCGGGTTACCGATAATGCCGTTCCTGCTGAAACTCGTAAAGCTGTTGTGATTCTCAAGCACGATCACAAACACGTGATCGAGTTTTGGTACCCCATCCTGCTCGCGCCTATCGCCTCCATCGTGATTCTGGGCTTGCGCAGCGGGTATACCTACCGCGAGCGCCAGAGTCAGTACCGATCCCAATAAAAAATTTCTCATTGCTCACCCTTTCGTATCTGCGCGCGGCTTCCCGCACGCAGTTTCGTAATAGAAGTTGTGTCCGATCCTGGACACTGCAAACGTCTCAACATAACTACGGCCTCTGGATGATTGGGAGATTTCAGTAATATGAAAGGTCGGTGAAATGGTTCCCGTGCGCATTGGACAACCTTCTCGTATTAAGGCCCTAACCACGCAAGGCTGAAAAACTTACCCCGAAGCGAATCACTTCTTGATGGCTCGCGGCACGGTCGTAATATAGGTAAGGGATAGCCAGTCGTGACCACACGCCAACGCTCTTCACAAAACGATCACATCCAACTCGGCCGGTCCGCGGTTGAGATCTTTGCCGCCAATGAGCGCATGAATCAGATGCTCATTGAACATCTCGACCCACGCGCCTGGAACGCCAAGCCTCCCGGCAAGACGCGTCCCATCGTCGCGATCTTCACCCACGTGCACAACGTCCGCACCAAGTGGGTCCGGCTCAGCGCTCCGCACCTCAAAGTTCCTCAACAACTGCACCGTTCCCGCTGCACTCCACAGCAAGCCCGCGCGGCACTGGCCGAAAGCGCGACGCGCTGCACCGAAATGCTCGCGGAAGCGCTCGGCGACAGCGGAGGTCGCATCAAGAAATTCAAAAGAGACGGCTTCTGTCCATCGTGGCCGGTGGGCCTGGAAATGTTCAGCTACATGCTGGCCCACGAAGCCCATCACCGCGGTCAAGTTTGCATGCTCGCCCACCAGGTCGGCTTTCCGT
>DASXNP010000384.1:0-6563 GCA_036494985.1 Binataceae bacterium (SeqCode) | reverse complement strand
GCATCACGCGCGCTCGCCCTCGGCTCTCCCGTGCCAGCGTCAGATAAGCTTCGGCCGGATCCATTTTCATCAGGTCTGCGATCTCGGCGAAATATTTTCCCTCCAGATTGCGAAACTCTGCTTTGACCGCCCAAAGCAATTGAGCAGACTTGCCGATAAAGCGGCCTAGTGGGCCAAAGGTCTCTCGCCGCAGACGGTCGAGGCTTTGCGCGCTATTTAGATGGGTCATCAAGTGACCCTGCGACCAGGCCGGGAACAGCACGCGAACCGTAGTGTTGCCGCCGGTGTAGGGGAAAGTGTCAAAGCCGATCTCGACCCCGCTATCGCGGGCGCGCTCGACTTCCGCCAGCGCATCATTGACGGTCGCCCAGGTCCGCTTACCCACAAAGATCAAATGCGAGACTTGCAGCGGAACCCGAGCCGCATGCGCTACCCGTACCATCTCGCGAATCGCCAAAATGTTGTGCGGACTCAGGTCGTTGTAGACTACCGATTTCGCGGAATAGGCGCGCAGATGCGAGGTAAGAATCCCGCCGGCCGCTCCGGCGATTTCTGCCAGAGCCGCCAACTCCGGCGGCTTTGCGATCATACCGGGGAAGTATCCGAGGCCGGTTGATAGGCCTACCGCGCCATCCGCCATCGCTTGCTCGACCATCGTCCGCATCGCATCGAGCTCCTCCTTGGAGGGATCCGCCGGGTTACTTCCCATGATCGATAGGCGAATGCTCCCATGACCGGCGAGATGAGCGACGTTGAGCGCGAGACCCGCAGCTTCAAGCTGGAACCGCAAGTCCTTGACGGTTTCCCATCGCCAATCCAAGGCGCGTGCGCACAGCATCTGGCTCGATTCGTCCAGCAGACGCGAAGCGCTTCGTCTAATTGGCGCGGTCGAGAAGCCGCAGTTGCCGCCGACCAAGGTGGTTACCCCCTGCAGCAGAAACGGTTTGAGGATTTGGCCATGCTCTGCAAGCGGCGTGACCCAGTCAGAATGCGAATGGAGGTCGATGAAGCCGGGCGCCACCACCATCGCGCGCGCGTCGATTTCACTACGGGCGGTTGCGCCGGGCGCTGCGCCGGCTGGCATGATCGCGGCGATCTCTCCTTCGGAGACGGCGACGTCGGCTGGGATGCGCGGCGCGCCGCTTCCGTCAACTACAACCCCATTGCGGATGAGCAGTTCATAATCCATAGAACTGAATTTCCTGGTTCGGCGGTGACTGTTCGCTCCAGGGCGCAAGCCTCGGAAAAATTCAAGCAGAGCATACTGGCACAAGCGATGGGCCGACCATTAAGATAATAAGTGGTACCGGTCCAAGACTGGTAACGCTGATGGGGAAATGCGCTTTGATAACCGGGGTAACCGGACAGGACGGCTCGTACCTAGCCGAGTTTCTCTTGAGCAAGGGCTACGAGGTGCACGGTATTGTCCGGCGCACCTCGAGCTTTGCCACCGGCCGGATCGACCATATACGCAAGGGCTTTGATTCACGAAGCAATGGTCTTCAGCTGCACTACGGGGACCTAGGCGATGCCACCGGGCTTAGGCGGATACTTGGGCAAACCGCGCCGGACGAAGTTTACAATCTCGCGGCCCAATCACACGTGCGAATTTCGTTCGATCAGCCTGAATACACGGCCGACGTGGTTGGATTGGGTGCGCTCAGGTTGCTCGAAGCGATCCGAGACAGCAACAAGCGAAATGGCCGAGCCGCGAGATTTTACCAGGCCGGATCCTCCGAGATGTTTGGAAGGGCGGAAACGATCCCGCAGACCGAGACCACCCCGTTCCACCCCAGGAGTCCCTACGCGTGCGCGAAGGCCTACGCTCATCTTCAGACCGTAAACCATCGCGAAGCCTACGGGCTCTTTGCCGTCAACGGGATTCTCTTCAATCACGAATCGCCGCGGCGGGGCGAGAACTTCGTCACCCGCAAAATCACGCGCAGCGCAACTCGAATAAAACTCGGGCTGCAAAAGCGACTGCAACTGGGAAACCTGGAGGCCAAACGCGATTGGGGATTCGCCGGTGACTACGTCGAAGCCATGTGGCTAATGATGCAGCAGGAAACACCCGACGACTACGTGGTTGCTACCGGCGAGAACCACTCGGTGCAGGAATTTCTGGAGGTCGTGTTCGATCGGCTCAAGCTGAACTGGCGCGACTACGTCGAAACTGACCCGCGCTTCTTGCGCCCGACCGAGGTCGATGTGCTGCTGGGCGATCCGAGCAAGGCACGCAGAGTCCTCAAATGGAAGCCGAAGGTGAATTTCCAGCAGCTCGCGGCGATGATGGTCGAAAGCGACCTGGAATTGGCGCACAAGGAGCTAAAGGGCGCCTCCTGACTGCATCGGCCTGCAAGCGCAGGCGGCCGTGGCGAAAAAATGACTAGAGCTCGTAGACCGATTCATATCCAACCCAAGGGTTGGGGCCGCGAGATCTGGATTGCGAACAATCCGCTCTATTGCGGAAAGATTTTGGAGATCCGCAAGGGCAAGAAATGCTCGCTTCATTACCATAAACTCAAGACCGAGTCGTTCTATCTTAGCCGCGGGCGGCTCAAGGTGCGGACCAAGGAGTCGCCTGACACGAATGTGATCGAGGAGTTCGAGCTTGAAGCCGGGCAATGCATGGACGTGCCGACGGGCTTGGTCCACCAGATGGAAGCGTTGGAGGATTCAGAGCTTTTTGAATTCTCAACCCAGCATTTCGAAACCGATTCCCATCGTCTAATGAAGGGCGATTGAAAGCCCTCGATGACTTTCCCCGGCGAGGCCGACAAGAGCCGGCCATCCCGCTCGCTTTGAGAGAATAAGCGGTCCCGGCCGCTCGGTTCAGGGCACCGGCGTTCAGTGCTGCTTCGGCATGCATTGGAGCCACGGCAGTCCCGGATAACCGAGATTTAACATTTGCGACTTGAGTGCTGCCGCCCAACCACTAGACTCGAAAGTTTGCGGTCAAACCATGGCACAGCAGGAACTAGAGACGCGAAAGCTGGTTAGCGGCTTCTTGTCGATGCTGGTGCTGGCGGGGATTCTGGCGCTTTTCTTTCAGTACCGCCATCAGATGATCGCGCTAAAAGCCCCGCGAATCCCGATATCGCTGCGACTGCTTCCCTACTACGCTTTTTGTTCGTTCTATCGCATGCTGGCTGCTTACCTGCTCGCCCTGCTTTTCTCGATCGTCTACGGAATGCTCGCCGCCCGCGGCGCCTTGTACGAGCGGATCATGATCCCCACCATCGACATCGCGCAATCGGTACCGGTCATTGGCTTTTTCCCGGCTGCCATCTACTTCTTCGTCTCCATCGCGCACGGCGGTCGGCTCGGGGTCGAGATGGCGGCGATCTTTCTTATTTTCACAAGTCAGGCATGGAACATGGCGCTGGGCGTCTATGAATCGGTTAAAACCATACCGAACGACTCATACGAGGCGCTCGAGGCGTTCGGGGTCTCCGGTTGGCTCAGATTCAAACGGCTTTTGATGCCCGCCAGCGTGCCAAAGCTGGTGTACAATTCGATCCTTTCGTGGGTCGCGGGTTGGTACTTCCTAATCGCTTGCGAAATCATCACGGTCGGTCCGTCCGATTATAGATTGCCGGGGCTTGGCAGCTTCCTTATGCAAAGCGCCGATAAGGGTCAGACTCGGGAAATGATCGCCGGGTTGCTCGCGCTGCTGTTCATAATAATCGCCATGGACCTTTTGGTCTGGCAGCCGCTGTCGACCTGGGCCGAAAAGTTTCGCTACGAGTTCGCCGCGACCGAAGAGCCGATGAGGTCTCTGGCGCTGGGCGACCTGGTCGGATTCGCCGGGTCGCGCTTCAGGGGGGCGACGCGCATCTTAAGGGGACCCAGGCGCGCGCTGCGATCGGTGCTTGATTGGATCCCGCGCTGGAATTTGCCGCTTGGGCGGCTGGCCGCTGCGGGATGGCAGAAAATTCGCCTGGGTGTGGGTTTGGCGGCGCTTGCATACACGGTCTACCTGCTGGTGCTGGCGGTGGTTGCCTTAGTGCGAGAGTTGGTTAGACCGTGGCCAGCGGAGGTCGCGCAAATACCCTTGGCACTTGTAGCTTCGACGGGGAGATTGTTGGCGGCCTATGCGATATCCCTGGCATGGACCCTGCCGTGCGCCTTGGCCGCCTCAGAGAGCCCGAGATTTAATCGTCTTTTGGCGCCAATGGCAGAGATTGCGGGCTCGATGCCGGCAACCGCGCTTTTTCCACTGATCGTGATTTTCGTCATCAAAGTCACCGGCGGGATGAACCTGGCCTCGGTGTTGCTGATCCTGACCGGAATGCAATGGTACCTGCTCTTCAACTTGTTGGCCGGCGTCCGGCAGATTCCTGCGGATCTGAAGGAAGCGGCCAGGGCCTACGGCCTTAGTCGCATCCAGACCTGGCGTAAACTTGTGATTCCAGCGCTCATACCTTCGCTGATAACCGGCAGCATCACGGCTTGGGGCGGGGGATGGAACGCCTTGATACTATCCGAATGGTTTGTCTACAAGGGTCACAATTACCGGGTTGTCGGGCTTGGCGCGCTGCTGGATCAGGCGACCTACGTAAGCGGCAATGGTGTAATGATTCTACTGAGCCTGATGTCGATGGTGATGGTGGTGGTCGGGCTCAATCGCCTGGTATGGCGTCGGCTTTACAATTACGCCACCGAGCATTACAGGCTCGACTACTAGCTCGGTCGGAGAGCGGTAGTGATGCCCGATTCGGATTCAGGAGATTCATGGCCCTGCTCGAGCTCAAGGACGTATCAAAGAGCTTCGCGCACGCGAAAGGAACGCTGCGAGTGCTCGAAAATATCTCGTATGCCATCGACGAAGGAGAGTTCATCGCGTTGGTTGGACCATCGGGATGCGGTAAGTCGACACTGCTGCGGATCATGAACGGCATAATGCCGGCGACCTCGGGCCAGGTCTTGTATAAGGGCAAACAGACCGACCGAATCAATCTCGAATGCGCGCTGGTGTTTCAGTCGTTCGCACTGCTGCCCTGGCTATCGGTCAAAGCCAACGTTGAGATGGGTCTTGAAGCGCGGGGCGCAAACCGCGCTGAAGCCGAGAAGCGCGCGAGCTTCTATATCGACAAGGTCGGTTTGGATGGGTTCGAGGAAGCTTACCCCCGGGAGCTTTCCGGCGGAATGAAACAGCGCGTGGGGCTGGCGCGGGCGCTGGCGGTTGATCCGAAGGTGCTAATGCTCGACGAGCCCTTTTCCGCGCTCGATGCCTTGACCGCTATAACCCTTCGCTCCGAACTGATGGACATCTGGCAGGACACCGAGATGCCGGTGCACACGGTCGTGATGGTAACCCATCTCATCGAGGAAGCCGTGGAGATGGCGGATCGGGTGGTGGTCTTGGCGGCGCATCCGGGACGCCTGGTCTCGGACCTTAGGATCGATATGCCGCGTCCGCGCGACAAACGCACCGACGCCTTCAACGCTTGGACCGATCGGATTTTCTCGCTGATCGAGGAGCGCGACTGATGGCGGCAGGAATCAATCCGATCCCTGATACTCAGATCTCGAGGGTTTTTGGTCTGCTTGAGGTTCTCGACGATCGCGGCGGCCGGGAGGACGGCTACAAACTCGCGCGCGATCTCAACTATAAGTTCGACGACCTGCTGCGGGTGATGAAAGCGGCTGAAATTATGGGTTTGGTGGAGACGCCACAGGGAGACGTCGTACTGGCCGACTTGGGGAGAAAGTTTCTCGATACCGACATCAATCAACGCAAACTGATCATTCGCGGGCAGATAAAAGAGCTCGGTCTATTCGCTTACTTTGTTCGCATCCTGCAGAGCCAGGAAGACAAATCGTTCAGCCGCGAGGTCGTGCTGGAGCACATTGCGATGCTGCTTCCAAACGAGAAACCGGATCGCATCTTCGCGGCGATGGTAAACTGGGGTCGATTTGCGGAGCTTTTCGGCTATAACAAGGACGAAGACCGCTTCTACCTGGATCAGGAGTAGCGGCAGGAGGATCCAATGGCAAGTGATGGCGAAAAAATAGTCAACGACTTTTGCAAGGCGTGGACCCGCAGAAACATCGACGAGATTATCAAGTTCTTCACCGATGACGCTGTCTACCACAACATTCCGATGGAATCGGTGAAAGGGACGGCCGCGATCAAGGCGGCGATCAACACGTTTTTGCCGGGCTCGCAGTCGGTCGAGTTCCGGGTGCGCAACACGACCTCAAACGGAAATGTCGTGATGAACGAGCGGGTTGACGTCTTCGAAATGGGCGGCAAGCACGTCGAGGTGCCGGTGGCCGGGGTGTTCGAGATCCGCGGCGGGAAAATCGCGGCTTGGCGCGACTATTTCGATCTCGCAACGTTCACCAAGCAGACGCGCTAGATTTTCTAGGGCTGCCAGAGTTGCGCGCAATTTGCGCGCAACCTTTTTTTCAGCGCCCGGCTAAAGTCGCGTGACGCGGATGCTCGTGATGGCCACGGCCCTGCATGATGAAGAAAATCGCGCAAACCGTCAGCAGCATCGCAACCACTTCGAGCGTTGAGACCTTTTCGCCTAAGAAAGCCGCTCCCAGCGCGATTG
>DASXNP010000383.1:0-2679 GCA_036494985.1 Binataceae bacterium (SeqCode) | reverse complement strand
CGATTTCCGCCGCGCGGCGGGCAAAGGCCGCCGCGCTCAAACGGCTCGTCGAAATCGAACTCAAGTCGCTCGGAATGCGCAGCGCGACCTTCGACGCGCGCGTAGACCCGCTCGGCGCGGCCGAGACGGCGCTAAACTGCGCCGGTGTCGCGCTCGGGCCAAAGGGCACCGACTCGGTGGAATTTTTCTTTTCCGCCAATCTGGGGCAGCAGCCGCTGCCGCTGGCCAAGGTCGCCTCGGGCGGGGAGTTGTCTCGGGTGATGCTGGCGCTCAAACACCTCCAAGCGCAGCGCCGCGGGGTCGCCACCGTCATCTTCGACGAAGTCGACGCGGGTATCGGCGGTGCGATCGCGGAAGTGGTGGGACGCAAACTGCGCCAGCTCTCGAGGTTCCATCAGGTGCTGTGCATCACTCACCTGCCGCAAATTGCGGCCTTTGGCGACTCGCATTTCGTCGTCGAGAAGGAGGAGCGTCGCGGCACGACGCTAAGCCGGGTAAGCGCGCTTGACAAATCCAGACGCGCCCAGGAGATCGCGCGAATGATCGGAGGCGCCGAAATCACCGATAAGATGATCCGCGCGGCTAAGGAACTCATCGCCCGCGCTCAGTCTTGATCTCTGGTCGCTGCGGAGCTTTTTGCCACCGGCATCGGCTCTTGTTTCATCATGTTCCCAGACTGAACTGAATCAGCCTGGGTCAGGATCCCCGGGCCCGTCTTGAGCGGGCCGGGAACGGGCTAGAATCTGGTTCCGTACTTTGGTGCGGGCGCCAGCGCGAAGCTCAGCCGCGAGCTGGCGATCATCGAAGTCCGCTTGGTCGAGTTTCGTTCCCTCTTCGGATGCTTCCGATTTGGATATCTGACGCAGCCGGCTTACGCGTAAGGATCTCTCCTCCCCGGGTCATTTTCGGATCGATCATTTTTCGAACGACGGGCCGGAGTACCCTGAGGGCGGGAGCGCGGTCTGGGGCCGGGCGCCACCTTGCGGATCAGAGAACGGCGCTCCTATGGTCAAACCGCCATCCACCACCATTGCCTGCCCCGTGACCCATTGCGAATCATCGCTGGCGAGATACAAGGCCATGCCCGCAATATCCTCAGGATGCCCGGCGCGCTGGATTGGCTGCCCTTTTGCCATCCACTGCTCCGCCGATTCTTTTACTCCCGGTTGGTTGCGATGGATTATGGGAGTATTGATGCCGCCCGGGCAGATGCAGTTTACGCGAATCTTGTCCTTGGCGTATTCGAGCGCGGCCGACCGCGTAAGGTTCACGACTCCCGCCTTGGCCGCGCAGTAGGGATGCAATCCTGCAAATCCGCGTAGTCCCGCCACCGACGCAGTCGAGATGATTGATCCGCCCCCAGCCTTCTTCAGCTCGGGCACTGCATGCTTGATTCCGAGAAACACTGAACGCAGCAGCACGCCGAGGCTGCGGTCCCAATCCTCGACCGCTATGTCGTGCAGCGGTCCAAGCGCTCCGCCGACACCGGCGTTGTTGTAGATGATGTCGAGGCGGCCGAATTCCTTGACCGCGCGTGCCACGAGCGCCTTGACGTCGTTCTCGCTCGAAACGTCGGCCTTTTGAAAAACCGCCCGCCCGCCGTTTTCCTTGCATTCGCGCACCGCCGCCTCACCGCCTTCCACGTTGAGATCGGCGATTACCACCGCGGCGCCCTCGCCTGCGAAGCGCGCCGCAGTTCCGCGGCCGATACCGCTGGCGGCTCCCGTAATTATCGCGACCTTGGCGTTCAACCTTGCCATATATTCCTTCCTAAGACCTGAGTTGGCAGATCTGAAACTGCTCGATGGTCGCTAATCCTTACCGCAGTCGGTTGCGAAGCGTCCAGCCCGTCACCCATCGGCGAGGTTCGTTCGGGTTGGGAGAGAGGCTATGCTTGCCTACACGGTAAGGAGCACGCCGATGATTGAGCTATACACCTGGGGTACGCCCAACGGTCAAAAGATTTCGATCGCGCTTGAAGAACTCGCGATCCCTTACAACGTCCATCCGGTAAATTTGCGCGCCGATGAGCAGAAAAAACCCGAGTATCTGAAAATCAATCCCAACGGTCGCATTCCGGCAA
Source organism: Binataceae bacterium (SeqCode) (assembly GCA_036494985.1). Classification (GTDB taxonomy): domain Bacteria; phylum Desulfobacterota; class Binatia; order Binatales; family Binataceae; genus DASXNP01. The sequence goes on along the minus strand of DASXNP010000383.1, from coordinate 596 downwards.
TCATTGACACCGACGGCCCGGGCGGACAGCCAATGACAATTTTCGAGTCCGGCGCGATCTTGATCCACCTCGCCGAGAAGACCGGCAAGTTGCTGCCGAAAGATCAGCGTCTGAGGATGGCGGCGATCCAATGGCTAATGTTTCAGATGAGCGGCATCGGCCCAATGTACGGTCAAGCCGGTTTTTTCATGCGCCAGGAGAGCAAAAATCAACTCGCAATCGATCGGTACCTTGCGGAATCAAAACGTCTGACTGGCGTGCTAAACGCGCGGCTTGGCGAAGCGGAGTATCTGGCTGGAGATGAGTACTCGATCGCAGACATCGCCACGTTTCCGTGGGTTAGACTGGTGGACTTTTTCGGCGTTGATCTTGGAGAGATGCTCGACCTAAGGCGCTGGATAGATGCGATCGCTGCTCGGCCAGCAGTGGTTGCGGGACTTGCCATACCGAAAGTCTAGTCAAGGGTTGTACTCGTAACACACCAAGCTAGCCGACCGGACTCGCAAGCTCAGGGACTGAAAAATGCGGGCCGCGCAGACGGTGCTCCGCCTTATCGATGGTTGGCCCGAAATGTCCGATACTATGGGCTGGAGGTT
>DASXNP010000382.1:0-3856 GCA_036494985.1 Binataceae bacterium (SeqCode) | reverse complement strand
GCCGATAATCGTAATCCTCATGATGCTCAGCCTCGTCGTGCGGATCGAAATCTACGGCAGTGGCGAGCCCTTCCGCGGACCTCGCCTGGTATTCATCGGCGCCGCATACGTTGGCTTCCTGTTCCCCTGCTTCGCGCTGCTCCGCAACAGCCCGAGCGGCATCTATACTCTCCTGCTCGTAATCCTACTCGCAGTAGTGAGCGACAGCGGCGCGTACTTCGTCGGCCGGTTCATGGGCCGCACGAAACTGGCCCCGAGCGTCAGTCCCAACAAAACAGTTGAGGGCGCAGTCGGAGGCCTGGTCGCGACGGTGATAGCCGGATGGTTGCTCTTTAAGATGATAGGCGGGACGTGGGATATAGGCAGAATCCTGCTATTTGCGGCTATAGTCTCCATCCTTGCGCAGCTCGGCGACTTGGCCGGCTCGGCTTTGAAGCGCGCGGCGGGAGTCAAGGACTCAGGCTGGATTTTCCCGGGGCACGGCGGCCTGCTCGATCGCACATGTTCACTGGTCTTCGCACTCTTTTTCGCCTACTATTGGTTTCGATGATGCGGCTTTGGGAGCCGCATTTTTACGGTTCGAAACTTCCGCGTCGGACTTACGAGTAGACTAAATGATAGCTTCGATTCTGTACGCAGCACTGGTCTTCGCGGTGCTGGTGGTTGTGCACGAGGCGGGACATTTCGCGATGGCCAAGAAAGTCGGGGTTCGCGTGCTGCGATTCTCGATCGGCTACCCGCCAAAAGTTTTGGGCTTCCGCCGCGGCGAAACCGAGTACTCAGTCGGCGCAACTCCATTCGGCGGCTATGTCCGAATGCTCGGCGATGAAGTCGGCGAGAAACCCACGCCCGACGAAATCAAATTGTACCTTCACGAAATCGGGCTCGACCTGATCGGCGCCGCGCGCGAGCACGGCGCGGTCCTCGACGCCGCAGATTTCGACGACAACCTGCGCACGCTGGCCGAGCGCCTGAGCGCGTCGGGCGCCGGCGTCGCGCAGACGATTCTCGGGCGCGAACTCAAGCCCGACGAAGCGCTGCTCCTGAACGAAGTGCGCGGCGAGCCCAAGGTTGATGACGCGATCAAAACTCTCGCGGAACATACGCCCGCCGTACTGGTCGAGAAGTACTGCGAGCGCGCGTTCCCGACTCAGTCGCTCGGCAAGCGCGTTCTGATCGTGCTCGCAGGACCGATATCCAACATCATTTTCGCACCCCTGCTCCTCACTTTCGTTTTCATGTACGGCGTGCCGCAGTTGTTGCCGGTAGTCGGCAAGACCACCAAGGATCTCCCGGCGGCGAAGGCCGGACTCCAGGTCGGCGACAAAATTGTCTCGGTTAATGGGCAGCCCATGGAAACCTGGGCCGATTTCTCCAAGACCGTCAAGGCGGGCGACGGCTCCCCGGTCAAACTGGAAATCGATCGCAACTCCGCGCACAGCAACATCGTGATCACGCCGACCCGGCTCGATCAGAAAACGATCTACGGCACCAACGCGACCACCTGGGTAATCGGGGTGCAGCCGCGCGGCGACGAGATCGCCAAGCGCTACGGGCCAATCGACGCGGTGAAAGAGGCGTGCGAAACGTCGGTCGAGATGACCGTTCAAATGGTCGTCGGAATCGCCAGTATCTTCACCGGCAGCACGCCGGTGCGTGAGGCGCTCGGCGGCCCGATCATGATTGCGCAAATGGCCGGCCAGGAGGCGCATCGCGGGATCGCGAACCTCGCGATGTTCACCGTGATGCTTAGCCTCGAGCTCGGCATCATCAATCTGCTGCCGGTGCCGCTGCTCGACGGCGGTCACCTGCTGTTCTTCGTCTTCGAGGGCATCAAGGGCAAGCCGCTCGAACTTCGCTACCGTGAAGCGATGCTCCAGGTCGGACTGTTTCTACTCGTGGCGTTGATGGCGTTCGTAATCTTCAATGACATCTCGCGTATTGTGCAGGGTTAATCGGCTGCTCGAGCAGGCAGCCGCACAAAGCCCAGTCCTGGGACTCGACACTTCTACATCAATCGCCAGCCTCGCGCTGATCGCAGGCGGCAAAGTCACTGCCTCGCTCGAGCGCTCCGTCACTTCGCACGGCGCCGCATTGCCGAGTGCGGTCGATGAACTCCTGCGCGCGGCAGGACTGTCGATTCCCGACGTCGGCGCGATCGCCGTCGGCACCGGCCCGGGATCTTTCACCGGACTGCGCATCGGGATCAGCTACGCGAAAGGAATTGCAATGGCGTCGGGATGCGCGCTGGTCGGGGTGCCCGGTTTCGACGCGATGGCGTTAGCTGCGCTCGAGCGCAACAATATCCCCGAAGGAAGACTGGTCTGCGTGGTTGTTGACGCCCGCAAAGGCGAAGTTTACACGGCTCTTTACCGGGTCGTGGCCGATGGGCTAGAAAAACTGTCAGAGGAAGTGGTAATCGCACTGGAACACCTGGCATCGCGCATCACCGAGGACGTAATGTTCGTCGGCGACCAGAGAGCGAAGGATGCGGCGGCCCTTGTGGAATCGCGGGGCCATTGGGTGGCGGTCTCTGAAACACAGATGCTCGATTTGCGCGGAGTCTGCGTCGCGGCGCTGGGCGGGGCGCGGTTTACCCGTGGTGAAACGGATCGAGCGGCTTCGCTGGAGCCGCTATACATCAGGACGCCGGAGGCTACGTTCAAGCCCACTTCGAAAAATCCGGCAGGCTTAGGCACGGAGGGCGTATGGAGCATCGAGAGGAAGAACTCATTCGGCAGCATCTGACCCATGACGAGGAGCTGAGGGCCCTCTACACGGAGCATCAAACGCTCAAGCAAAAACTCGAAGTCTTTAGACACAAACATTATCTGACCAACGAAGAGGAAATCGAAGAAAAGCGGATCCAGAAGCTTAAGCTGGCCTCGAAAGACCGCATGATGGCGATTCTCGGCCGCTATCAACAAGAGGCTCGCTGACGCGACCGGTCCGGCCATGAGCGCGCGCACTCCACCGCATGACAAGTCATACGATATCGGTTCTGGTTGAAAACGAATTCGGCGTGCTCGCACGCGTGGCCGGACTGTTTTCGGGCCGCGGCTTTAACATCGAGTCCCTGACCGTCAACGAGGATCCGCTCGATCCGACGGTCTCGAGGATTGTGCTGGTCACTACCGGCGACGATCAGATCGTCGAGCAGATCAACAAGCAGCTCAACAAGCTCGTCTCGGTCATCAAGATTACCGACTTCAAGGACGTCGAGACGATCGATCGCGAGATGGTGATCGTCAAGGTCGCGGTGGACGAGCGCACGCGCTCCGAGCTCGACTCGATTGTAAACGCCTATCGCGCTCACGTGATCGATATCGGCCCGCGCGCAATCACCGTCGAGCTGACCGGGACCTCCGACAAGATCAAGGCGTTCATCGCGATCGTGCGGCCGCTCGGAATCAAGGAAGTGGTGCGCTCGGGCAAAGTCGCGATGGCGCGGGCGGTCCAGCTCAATAACGGCAATCATCAGGGCCGACGCACGCGCGAAGCTGAATAAGTCAGACACGGAATTCGGGAGAACATTCAAATGAAGGTTTACTACGACCGCGACGCGGACCTGTCCGCGCTCAAGGGCAAGAAGATCGCGGTCATTGGCTTCGGAAGCCAGGGCCACGCGCATGCGCTCAACCTCCGTGACAGTGGGATGGACGTATGCGTCGGGCTCGGCGCCAAATCACCATCGCGCGAAAAGGCCGCCAAGCAGGGACTCCCGGTATTCGACACCGCCGAAGCCGCCAAGCGCGCCGACGTTATCATGGTGCTGGTGCCTGACGAGATGGGCTCGGAGATTTACGAAGCCGAGATTGCGCCGCATCTCACCAAGGGCAAGTACCTCGCGTTCGGT
>DASXNP010000381.1:0-3701 GCA_036494985.1 Binataceae bacterium (SeqCode) | reverse complement strand
ATCGGAAGTCTATTCGTCAGAGGACACACAGTGCAGCCTTTTTTGTTCGGGAATTCGCGGAATTGTGTCAAATGCCGCAGGAATTTCCGGATACCGGTGAGAGTCATTCAAGCGAGGAGGCCCCGCAGCGGTGAATTTAGCTTGATTTCACTCAATTTTGCCTTCCATCGCGAATTGTTACGCGAGGCACGCCCTTTGCTTGAAACTTCGGTGACGATCTTACGTCTAAGTTGCTAAGCATGGTTATCTTAATTGGACGCCAACCTCTCTCGGACTAGCCGCGGGAGCGGAGGATAGAAAAATGCAAACAGCAGTCAGACATGAATCCAAAGCCACCAGCCCGGGAATTGTTTACCGCACGATATGTCAGAACCCCGGCTGCGGGTACAAGTTCGATCTCCGGATCACTCCGCAAAACGCCAGCCTGCTCAGCGGCTCGATGCCGTGTCCGCACTGCAAGCGCCATGGCGGTCAGCTGAAATCGCAGGGACGCATCAGCGAAAAGGTCTTCGCGGCCAAGTTGCTGTTCCGCCCGACCGGTATCGGCCCGTCGCGCAGCGATGACGACGAAATTGGAGCGGACTCCCGCTATTAACGCGCCCGCAAATCGTCTAAGATTGGCGGTCCGTCACTAGATCCGTAGTTCTATCAGTACCGCGCGCGCCGTCCGGAAACCCGGACGGCGCGCGTGTTTTCTTTTTCAGGAAAGTGTTGCGCGCACTTCGACTAGCCCCCCGCGACCGGCGTTGCGGCGACGCCTTGCAGGTTGCGGATACTTGGGCGTTCCATCATTCGCTTGATCCAGGCGTCGATGTTGTTGCGGTTGTTGCCCAGCACATCGATGCCAATTTCTCCTAGTACCAGCATCCGCGGCGCGAATGCGATGTCGGCGACCGAGAATTCGCCGGCGAGAAAATTGTTGCCCTGCAATTCGTGGTTCAGGTAGTCGAGCACCCGCTCTACCCTCTGATGGGGCGCCTGAATGCGATTTTGATCCCGCTCGGCCTCGGGCTTGGCGAATTCGGAGATAAGCTGGCCGACCTGCGGCGTGAACATTGTGTCCGCAAAGTCTTCGAACAGCCGCGCCCGCGAGCGCAGCGCACTGGAACCGACCGGCGGCAGCACCGGCGGCTCGGGATACTCATCGTCGAGGTACTCGTTGATGACCGTTGAATCGTAGATGACGGTGTCGTCATCGACGAGGACTGGCACACGGCCAAGCGGGTTCAGCCGCTGAAAATCGGGCTTGCGATTCTCGTGCTGGGTCAAATCCACATTGACCAGGTCGTAGGTCAGCGCCTTCTCGGCCAGCACGATGCGGACCTTCTGGCCGAAGGGGCAGGAAAGGAAGTCGTAGAGTTTGATCATATCGGGCAAGTCCTCATTCGGCCTGCGCCGCGACGGTAATCTTCAAGCTGGCTTCAACCTCGGAATCGAGCTTGACCGGCACCGTGAAATCTCCGAGCTGCTTGATGGGCTCGGGCAGGTGAATTTTGCGCCGCTCGATATCGAGACCTTTCTCGCGGAGCGCGCGTTCGAGATCGATATTGGTGACGGAGCCGAAGAGCTTGCCTTCCTCGCCGGCGCGGGCATGGATCGTAATCGCGAGCGCTTCGATCTTAGCCTTGACCGCGAGCGCGTCGTTGCGCTTGATCTCGCCGCGTTTTGCGGCGGTGCGCTTCTGATGCTCGAAGGCGCGGATATTTTTCTGATCCGCCTCGACCGCGAGCTTGCGCGGCAACAGGTAGTTGCGCGCATAGCCGGCGCGGACCTTGACCACGTCGCCGGTCCTTCCCAGGTTGGGAAGATCCTCGTTGAGTATGACTTGCACGTTCATGTTGACTGCCTCGTGGGTGCTCCCCGCACTTTAGAAAAAATCGCCCAGGTTGTTGGCTTCGGGGCTGGGGGGCTTCAGCCGCCGGAAGTCGATCCACATATCGAAGACGCCCGCGACACACACGAGCGCCGCCACCACCGGTTGCGCGAATACGACGAAATAAATTATGCCGCGAACGATCGATGGGACTGCGAGCGACTGGAAATAGAAACCGATGATCGCGAGTCCCTGGCAAAAATAAATCGCCGCGATGCAGATGAAGCCGTTGAGCGCGATCGCGCTAATCGCCGAGACCGGGATGAACAGTCCGAAGCCGCCCGCGAGCAACAGCCACACCATCCATTCCGGCGCCGACCATCGCGAGAGATCGCCAAACAGGCTGTAGGCCAGCCGATTCGGCCCGGCCCATCGCCAGAACACGCGCAGGTTGAGCAGCATCGCGCTCGCAGCGACCAGCAGCGCGAACGCCGGCGAAAGGTGCATCGTGAGCGAGATCACGCTCGCCTGCATGTCGGCCGGAATCGTCTGTTGAATCCCAAGCAGCTTGTAGAAGTCCTGCCCGCGCGCCATCCCTTGCGCGAGTTCGTCGTGGACAGTCTTGATCAGCGCGTCGGGACCACCCATCATCGCGAGCGCCGCCAGGATCGATACCGTCACCATCACGCCCGCGCCGACCGCCGTGATCATTTCGAACGATGCGCGCCGCTCGAGCATGTAGCATGAGATCGCCGTCGCCAGCCCGAACGACACGAAGTAGGCGAGACCGCCGACGGGTCCCCACAAAATTCCAACGAATGCGGTCGCGAGAACGACTGCGATATTCGCGCGCACGTAGGGATTCGGTTTGCCGACCGCGTACACCAGGATTGGCGCGGGCGCGAGCATCATCAGAATGCCGCCGATAAGCGGTATCGCGCCGCCGGCGAGGAAGAACGCCCCCGACAGCGCGGACGATCGAACCATCCCTATGACAGCTTTGCGAGACACTCGACTAAGCCGTCTAAACTCCGAGCGTCGAGAATGGCAGCAGCGCGAGCACGCGTGCGCGCTTGATCGCGACCGCAAGTTGGCGCTGATGCTTGGCGCAATTGCCCGAAGTACGGCTCGGCACAATCTTGCCGCCCTCGGTGATGAAGCTGCCGAGCGTGCGCACGTCTTTGTAATCGACCTTCAGCGTCTTGTCGGCGCAGAAGCGGCACACCTTGCGCCGCCCGCCCGGACGTCCACGACGCATCCCGCCGCCGCGACCTTCGCCACCACGGCCCTCGCCGCGATCGTCGCCGCCGGGGCGCGGGCCGCCGTACCGTCCGCCGCCACCTTCGCGCGGCCGGTCGCCGCCTCTTTCAGATCTTTCTTCGTCAGCCATTTATCTTTCCCTGGAAATCTTTTCAGTATCTATTTCGTTTGCTCGATCGACTCGGCCACCACTTCGAAGCCGCTGTCTTTCTTTAAGCTGCCTTTCAACGCTCTGATCCTTCCGATCACCTTAACCTGCCGCCCCGGCTCCAGGAGCGCTTTTGCCGACAGCGCCGGTTCACCCGTCATCACGATCCCGAGCCGCAGTGTTTCGCCGGGCGCGCCGCATTCGACCGTGAAGCGTAAGACGGGCGTGCCTGCGGGCGTGATGCGAACTTCGGGCGGGTCGTACAGCCGGCCTTCCAGCTCAATCCGGTTCCCGGTCACCTTCGGGCCCGATTTCCTCGACCGCCGCTTCCATTATCTCTTCGGGCGCGTCGGGCGCTTCCTCGACCGGCGTCTCGCGCGAGGCCATCAGAGCCGCCGCGCGCGCTTCCTGCGCGGCCTTGGCCTCGGCGATACGGCGGTTGCGCGCCTCGAGTTCCTCGCGCGCCTTCGCCACGTCGGC